>JBHRQF010000126.1:0-4599 GCA_042645325.1 Campylobacter sp.
AAAACTCTAAAATTTTCATTAAATTTGACGTCGTCGAGCAGCTCTTTTTCGCCTAAAAATTTAGTATTAAAATCCTTGCTAACGGCAACCGTTTTGCCGCGAAATTTCTTATTGAACTCGCAAACTAGCACGCTGCCTTTGAAGTCCGAATACTTGTCAAACGCATACTTTAGCAGGACAAACGCGGCGATGTATTTGTTATTTACCCGCGGATATTCGCGCTCATGACTGATCACCTCGCACAGGCTAAATTTGACGCCTTTATAGACGCCGTGCACGCTATCTTCGCTGTGAAATGTGCTCGGTCTATAGATCCCAGCCGCATTAAATTCGCTCTGCGAAATGCCGCCGTAGGCGCTATACGTAAAGCTCTCGTCGATCTCACCGATGAGCGCGCGGACGAAAACTTCTTTGTAAAATTCGTTGTACTCATCCTGCGCTTTGCCTATGCTTTTTAGCTTTGCAGGCACCCAAAATAGCAAGCCAAAAAACAGCACAAGCAAAACCAAAGCCGCCCCGCTGCCCAGATCAAAAACCTTAAGCGCCGCGAAAAACAGTGCAAAAACGCCGATGCAAAAGGCGATAAGAGTGGGCGATCCCGCCGCTGCGGCTCGACACTCTTTTTGTTTGTTTTTGGTTAATAAAAATGCTTGCGAAAGGGTCATTTGCTCGCTTTTGATTAAATTTTACGTAAATTTTGACCGAGCGCGGCTTAAAATAAAGTAAATCGGTCGGGTAAATTTGAGTGACTATTTTTAAAATTTGAGAGATTTGGAGTCAAATTTGACTCGGCGCAAATTTTGAAATTTGCCGCCGTTTTTGAGCGTAAATTTGAGGTCAAATTTGACAGAGCCCCAGAAGCGACTCGTCAAATTTGCAGGCCACACAGACAAAAGCTCAAATTTAGAGATTTTCTATCACCCGTTTTGTTTCTAGCGCGATTTCTAGCTCCTCGTTAGTGGGCACGACGAGAGTTTTTACCGTCGCGTCGGGGGCGCTTAGATCGCGTATACAGCCGCTTGCGGCAAAATTTAGCTCGTGATCGATCTTGATACCCATGTGCGTGAGATCGTTGCAGATTTTCTCGCGGCTATACGGGGCGTTTTCGCCGATACCGCCGGTGAAAACAACCGCATCCACGCGGCCCAAAACCGCGTAATACGCGCCGATATATTTTTTTATACGGTAGCAAAACATCTCAAAAGCTAGATGCGCGCGCTCGTCGCCGCCTTGCATCTTGACGACCACTTCGCGCATGTCGTTTGAGCCGCAGATACCTAGCAGTCCGCTTTTTTTGTTTAAAAACGCGTCTATGCCCTCGGCCGTGAGCTCGCCTAAATTTAAAAGATATGTAAGCACCGCAGGATCCATATCGCCGCTTCTAGTGCCCATTATCAGGCCTTCTAGCGGGCTTAAACCCATCGAGGTATCGACGCTTTTACCTCCTTGCACGGCGCAGGCGGAGGCTCCGTTACCTAGGTGTAGCGAGACGGCGTTAAATTTCTCATACGGTACGCCTAGATGCTCGGCGGCTTTTTTAGTCACGTAGTGGTGCGAGGTGCCGTGAAAGCCGTATCTGCGTATGTGTAGCCTTTTGCAAAGATCAAACGGTAGGGCGTAGCGATAGGCGTACTCGGGGATAGTTTGATGAAACACGGTATCAAAAACGACGACGTGAGGCACCTTTTTGCCGCTTCCGTTTTTGTCCGTTTCTTGCATAGCATTTCTTATACCCGCTAGGTGGCCCGGGTTGTGAAGAGGCGCTAGGACGGAGTTTTGCTCGATTTTGGCGATGACGTCAGGGGTGACTAGAGCCGAGTCACTAAAGCTCTCGCCGCCATGCACGATGCGGTGTCCGATACCGTCTAGCTCGCTAAAATCATGCAGGATATCTGAGCTAACAAACAGCCGCCTCATCGCCTCAAGCCCCTCGTGGTGGTCTTTTAGCGGCGCGCGCTCCTCGTAAATTTTATCCGCGCTAACGTCTTTTAGCTTGGCATAGGAGCTTGCTTCGCCGATCTTTTCGACTAGACCGCTAGCGATGACGCGATTATCCGCCATATCAAAAAGCTGAAATTTAACCGACGAGCTACCCGAGTTTAAAACCAAAATTTTCACTATTTTTCTCCTTCGTTTGCGGCTTGTATCGCGCTGATTAGGACTGTATTTACGACGTCTTCCACGCCGCATCCGCGACTTAGGTCGTTTACCGGTTTTTTTAGACCTTGCAGTACGGGTCCGACGGCGACGCAGTTTGCGCTTCTTTGCGCGATTTTATAGCCGATGTTGCCCGCGTTTAAATTTGGAAATACAAAAACGTTCGCACGGCCTGCTACGTCGCTCTTTGGTAGCTTTTTGCGCGCTACAGCCGGATCTATGGCCGCGTCGTACTGCACGGGAGCTTCGATTTTTAGAGCAGGATCTAGCCCTCGCGCTATCTCGCCGGCACTCCTAACCAGGTCTATATCCGCTCCGCTGCCGCTATCTCCGCTAGAGTAGCTTAGCATCGCTACTCGCGGCTCCAGTCCGAACGCGCGCGCCGTATCCGCCGAGGCTAGGGCGATTTGCGCGAGTTGCTGAGCATCCGGGTTTGGATTTATAGCGCAGTCGGCGTAGATCAGGATCTCCTCCACAAAGCACATTATAAACGAGCTTGAAACTAGCGGGCTATTTGGGAGCGTTTTGATGATCTGCAGCGCAGGGCGGATGGTGTGCGCCGTGGTCGTGTTTGCACCGCTTACCATGGCGTGGGCTAGGCCTTCTTGCACCAGCATGGTGGCAAAGTACGTCCTATCTCGCACGAGTTCGCGGGCTTGCTCTAGGCTTACGCCCTTGCTTTTGCGAGCTTCAAAAAGCGCGGCGGTTAGGCGATCTGCGTACTCGTTTTTTTCTAAATTTATAAATCGCGCGCCGCTTAAATTTACCCCGAGCTTCTCCGCGTCAAATTTAACTTCGTTTTCGTCGCCCAAAAGGATCAAATTTACCGCGCCGCTTTTTAGTAAAATTTCGCTCGCTCTTAGTATCCGCTCATCTTCGCTTTCTGGCAAAACGACGGTTTTTTTATCCTTTGCGGCGAGTTTAAAGAGCGAATTTTCAAACCTCAAAGGCGTGATTATATCTTGCTTTGCGTTTAAAATTTCATCCAAATCTCCGCTTACGATTAGCTTTGAGTTTCGCGTAAAAAAGCTCAAATTTTCGCGGCAAAAAACGGGAACGTTTAAATATCTCGCGATTTGTAAATTTAGTTCTATTTCGCCGATATTTGCTATGCTTTGCGCTGGCTTTACGAGTACGAAATCAGCGCTCCCCACTAGGCGGTCAAATTCATTTATCGCGCTTTTAAAAAACTCACGCTCGCTGCCGTTTTCAAAGGCTTTTTGGGCATTTTCGAGCCCGTAAAAATCATTGATGGGGTCAAAAACGGCTACATTTTTAAATTTTGTTGATATAATTTCGTAAATTTCTTGAAAATTCGCGCCAAGCGCAAGGATAGAATCGGCCATAATTTTCCTTTTGGAACTTGATTTGCTTATTTTATCGTAAAATTTTCACTTTAAGGTAAAACGTGAGAAAAAATATTTACTTTTGCGCCCTTGCAGCAGCGTTTTTGAGCGGGTGTTTACCTAGCGCCGACCCTCGCATAGACATGAAGCCGCCCGTTTACGTAGAGCAGCTTCCTGCCAAACAGGTCAACAACCAACCAAACGCGGGCAGCCTTTTCGGTCGCGGCGACAACCCGCTTTTTGCCGACCGCAAGGCGATGAACGTAAACGACATCGTAACCGTCGTCATCAGCGAGCGCGCCAACCAAAGCTCCAGCGGCAAGCACGACACGAGTAAAAATAGCACGATAAGCCTTGGCGGAGGGATATTTACCGCAGGCTCCGCGCCGCTATCGACGCTGGCTACTCAGCTAAATAAAGCCGGCGATATCGGCTTTAGCGCGGGCACGAAAAACGAATTTACGGGCGCGGGATCTAGCGTGCGCGCAGAGGCCTTTACGACTACGATCTCGGCACGCATCATCAAGGTACTAGAAAACGGCAACTACTTTATCGAAGGCTCGCGCGAACTGCTCATAAACGGCGAAAAGCAGATCATGCAACTTAGCGGCGTGATCCGCCCGTACGACATCTCAAACGCCAACGAGATCGACTCGCGCTACATCGCCGACGCTAAGATCCTATATAAAACCGAAGGCGACGTGGATAGGGCGACGAGGAAGCCATGGGGGACGAAGCTTATGGAGGCGATCTGGCCCTTTTAAGCTTTTTTATGCTTAGCTAGATGGCTTGTCTTTTGAGTGTCTTTGAATGAGTTTGAAATTTTCGCCCTGCGACAGACTATATGTCTAGTCTTGGGACGAAAATTTCCGCACAACATTCAAATCCATCTCAAAATACTTCGCCTTGGTTTTCCTATTTAAACTTGAAGTCAAATTTGTAAATTTCTGCTTTAAATTTTACCTACCGAGACCCGTATCTCGAAAACGTAAATTTAAATTTACGACGCTTTGCGTAAGCAAAGCAGTGTCGCCACCTCTCACGTGCAGTGGGGTTAGAGAGGGCTTGGGAGAGGAAGGGGCGACGCTTCGTAAGT
>JBHRQF010000127.1:0-4586 GCA_042645325.1 Campylobacter sp.
TTCGGGAAGCGATTTTGCGCGAGATCGACTACGAAAACGAGATCAAACTCAAGCCCCTTTGAGGCGTGCACGCTTAGCAGATTTACCCCTTCGCCGCTGCTCATCTCGCTGCTACCCAAAGTGATAAAGTTATAAAATTTCTCCGCCTCCGAGTAGTTTTTGGCTAGTTCGCCAAGCACCTCTAGCTTGCCCACGATGCGCTCCAGAGCCTCTTTTTTTAGCGTTTCGTCGATGTTACCGTTTTTTTGCGTGGCGCGCTTGGTTGCGAGGTTGTCGGCGATGAGGGCGTAAATTTTGCTATTTTTGAGATCATCTATCAGCGAGGTCGGGCGCGAGTGGCGTTTGGCGGCGCTTAAAAAATTATAAATTTCATACAAAAACTGCGCGCCGCTCTCGCTTAGTTTTTGCATTTTTAGCACGGGGTGAGTGAAAAATTTCTCGCTAAAGTTAAATTTAGCAAAGCGAGACTTCTCTCCGACCTCGTCAAGCTCGTCAAAAAGTCCCAGCTGGTAGTTTTTGGTCTTTTTGGTAAAGGCCTCCACGCTATCGTCAGGCTGCAAAAATCCGCGCACGACGTCGCCGTGTCCGACCTTGCTCAGTACTTCAAAAATCTCCTTGCTAAGCGCCGCACCGACGCCTTTTGCGTATTCACACACGTGGATAAATGCCATGATGTCCTTTGGGTTGATGAGGATGCCTAGTAGATCCATCGCAGCGCGTACCTCGCGGCTCTCAAAAAAGCTCACGCCGCCCTTGCGCTTGGAGCCGATACCAAGCTCTCGCAGCGCGACTTCTAGGCCGTCGGCGCTCGAGTTGTTTCGAAAGATGATGGCGATGTTTTCTTTTTTGTATTTTGAGACGGCGATGACCTGCGCGATGTTTGAGTATTGGTCGAAAAGTTCGTTGTAAACCAGCAGCTTTGGCGAGGTAAATTTACCCTCGCGGCCGACGACTAGCTTTTTTTCGTAAAGGCGCGGGTTGTTTGCGATAACTTTGTTGGCAAGGGCTAGGATGGCGGAGCTGCTGCGGTAGTTGATATTTAGCGCGTAGATTTTGGCGTCTGTGAATCGGTCCTTAAACGAGCCGATGATCTCGATGTTTGCGCCGTTAAAAGCGTAAATACTCTGATCAAAATCCCCGACGCAAAAGAGACTTTTTGTCTCAAAAGCGCTGATTAGCGAGCCTTGCAGCGAGTTTGTATCCTGGTACTCGTCGACTAAAATTTCCTCAAATTTTAGCGGCGCGCCTTTTCTCAGTTCGTTACGCATTTTGATAAGCAAGTCGTTAAAATCCGCGTAGCCGAATTTGCTCTTTTCCTCCTCAAATTCGCGCAAAACGTCCTCGTAAATCTCGGCATAAACGCCTTGCTCGTCGCTTCGCTCCTTTAGCCACTCGCCAAACGTCTGCTTTAGGGCTAAATTTTGAAATAGCGAATACGCGTCGTAAAGATAAGCGCCGCCGTATGGCTTCATGTCGCTTAGGTGGTTAAATTTGCGCCTCTCGACGAGCGATTTTAGCAGCGTTTTTAGCTCACTAGGCTGCTTTAGCGTGACCGGTTTTTCTAGAAATTTAAGCAGCGAATAAGAAACCGAGTGAAAGGTGCCCGCAGTGATACGCGAGGTGATTTTTTTATCAAAATGTCGGTTTAATCGCTCGATCATCTCGGCTGCGGCCTTGTTGGTAAAGGTTAGCAGCAGGATTTTTTCGGGCTTTACGCCTAAATTTAGCAGATGAGCGATGCGCGCGACGATGGTGCTGGTTTTGCCGGTGCCGGCACTTGCGATGATTAGATTGTGCCCTGCGGGAGCGGTCGCGGCGGCGTATTGTTCTTGATTTAGTTTTGAAAGGGGCATATTTTCCTCGCGTTTAAAAGGTTGGATTATACCCAAACGGGCTTAAAATTATGAAAATTTAAATAGCAGTCAAAAGCCTGCGCGCTTAAATTTAAGCTTTAAATTTGTGCAGTAAATTTGTTTTCAAATTTGACATTATGCATAAAATTTACTGTTAAATTTGCCTGCGGCCCGTAAAAGCTTTTTGAAAAGTTGCAAACGCAAGCCCTGAAGTAGCGCGGAACTGATTATATAAATAAATCGGCATTGCCAAGTCGCGGGTCTTGGCGGGTAAATTTTACTCCAAATTTGAAGAAAAGAAGCTAAGGTAAAGTATCGCGAGACGGCTTTAAGGCGCGAAGAAATTTTCTACCGAAGATAGAACGCGTAGTTTATCGATGGAGAAAATTTCTAGCTCCCTTAAAGACGCTCGCGAGGCAAGCCTTAAATCAAATTAAAATTTGACTTCGGCTGACAGCATAAACATCCTGCTCTCGCCCAGGCTTAGTCCGTTAGCTACGCCAAGAACGCTAGCGCTGGTGCCTGCGCCGTCAGCACTTGCAGGATACATGCCTGCCCAGTATTTTTTGTTAAATACGTTGTTTACGTTAAAGCGCAAGGTGGTTTGCTTGCCTAGCATCGCGCGGCTAACGTATCTCACGCCAAGATCCGTGACGAAAAAGCTAGGCGTGGCCTGCGTGTTTAGATCGTCGATATACATCTTGCTCGTGTAGTGGAAATTTGCGCTAAACGCGAGCTTTTCGGTATTTGGCACTACGTAGTCAAATAGCAAATTCGAGTTTAGTTTAGGCACGCCGTTTACGACTTTGCCGTTTGCGCCTTTTAGTAGCGGATCTTTAAATTTAGAATTTATTAGCGTAAATCCGCCTAGAACGCTTAAATTTGAGGTGATTTTACCGCCGCTCATAAACTCAAAGCCCGTGTTTACCTGCTCGCCTTGTACATCGTATTTGCCGCTACTGCCGACATAGGCGATAGGGCGCTGTATCCTAAATACCGCCGAGCTAAAGTCGATCTCGTTTATGCGAGCTTTGGCGCCTATTTCGTATTGTTTCGAGCGGTACGGTTTTAGCGTGCTGGTCGTGCCGTCGGCGTTCGTGCCGGTGCCGCCTTGTTGCAAGCTATCGGCAAAGGTAATATAGGTGCTCACGTTTTCAACAGGTTTATATACCAGGCTCGCGCCGTAGCTAAGGCCGGATTCGTCGTATTTGGTCACGATAGGTTTTAGCTGTCTTTGCGTAGCGGTTATGGCCGGACGAGTGCGCTCTTTTATCCAGCTGTTTGAGAGACTTAATAGCAAGCTAAAGTTATCATTTATCGTGATATCGTCTAGCACGGAGATATTTTTCATATCGGTCGTGCTGAGTTTATATAAATTTGAGCCTTTTTTAGAGTTTGGATGCGGGAAAACTTTAGGATCGTTGATGTTTGCTGAGCCCGCTTTCGTCGTCGTGCTTAAATTTGAGTAACGATACTGCACGTATCTGTATCCGTTTGCTTGCACGCTAAAGTTGTGATTTAGCCCCCAGGTATCAAAGTCCGTGACCGCCTTTAGATAGCCGCTAGGCAGGTCAAATCTATACGCCGCCGTCGCTCCGCCGCTGTGATAGGTATCATAGTTGCCGTTTTTATCCGTGATTCTATTTACGACGCTGTGTATGTGGCGGTCTGCTCGCTGGAACTGATATCCGCCCTCGAAATACCAATCCTCGCTCGGAGCGTATTTAAATTTAGCGCTAGCGGTCGTCGTTTTTAGATTCATACCGCCGTATGGCTGACCAAGTCCGGGAGTTTTGTTATCGACCGGGTCTGGTAGCTTTAGGTCGTTTCTGATCATGCCGTCTTTTACGTAAAGCGCAAAAAGTCCCGCAAAGCCGTGAGTGTTGTGCTCGTAGTAGCTAGCCGCAGTCTCAAACGTAAGCGACTCGGTCGGATAAAACTCGAGCGTGATACTGGCTAGGCGGCGCTGATAGTTGCTGTCTTTTACTTGTTTTGCGCCGTCTGAGCCGTATACGACCGCGCGGTAGCCTACCTTGTCAAATTTCATCGAGCTATCCACGCCTACGCCAAAGTGCTCGCGTGAAGCGTAGTCCGCCCAGATGCTGTGCTCGTTATCTACCGGGCGTTTTCTCGTGTAGTTAAAGACGCCGACTGGATTTTGCGGGCCGTAGAGCGAGCCGGCAAGACCGTTTTGTATCTGCAAGCTCTCAAACATCGCCATAGGAATCGCCGTAGTCGAGATAGCATAAAAGCCGTCCCAAAAAACGTTACCCACGACGCTGCCTTCAAAGCCGCGTGTTTGCGGACGACCGACTGTGGTGCCGCCTCTCATCTGAACCTGCGCTGACGGGAAATATTTCACCGCTTCCTCAAAACCGGTCACGCCTTGGTGATTCATAGTTTCTTTTGTGATTGTGCTTATCTGATACGGGGTGTCTAGCACCTTTTTGCCGGCTAGGATACCGTTTTGCACGTTTTTGGTTAGGATGCCTTCGCTGATACCGCTCTCGCTGATGTTATCGCCGACGCTGTTTATCTCGACGCCTTCTAGCTTAACCGTATCTGCGGCATTTGCTTGCGCCGTAAATAGCGCCAAAACCGCACATGCGGCAACTGAAAATTTCACTCTCATTTAGACTCCTTATTGGTTTTATGCTAAATTTGCATAACGCGCGTATGTTACAAATTGTTTACTTAATACCAAATTAAAATTTTACATCTATATAATTTATG
>JBHRQF010000128.1:0-4586 GCA_042645325.1 Campylobacter sp.
CTATAAAGAAGTTTTAAATAAAATTTTTGTATATTTAGCTAAAAATTATCAGGAAAAACGATGAACTATATGGAACTTCTCAAAAATCACGGCCTCAAAGCCACCCCACAGCGCCTCAGCGTGCTCAAGATTCTCGACCGCCACACGCACCCGACGATCGATGAACTTTACGAGGAGATCTGCGCCGAAAACCCGTCCGTATCGCTCGCGACGGTGTATAAAAACCTAAATATGCTCAAAGACGAGGGGCTCGTCGTTGAGGTCAATATGCCGAACCAAAAGGCGCGCTACGATATCTTTAGCTACCCGCACATCCACGTCGTATGTGATAGCTGCGGACATGTCGAGGACTATAACTTCTGCGAGGCGCTGAGCGAGTACAAGGAAAGTTTGGAGAGAAAGCTCGGAAATTTCATCGAAAAGATGAATGTGTTAGTGACTGTAAAGGACTGCAAAAACTGCCGCCATTAGGCTTTTGGCTCGCTTTTTTTGGTGAGCTAAATTTTCTCTCGTTTATAGTTTTATAATGAATTAAATTCGGGCTTATGCTAATAAAATTTGCAGCTGTTTTTGATCCTACAAGCGAGCTTTTGCCAAGAATAAGTTATGCTCGCAGGTGCTTGGCGGCGCTAAAAGCAGCGACATTGTGCATTTTAATCTGCCATAAATTTATATTAAACCTCACTCCGCGACGCGATTTACCCATATCAAAAACTCATCGCTCGGATTCTCGTCGTCTAGATGCGCGGGAGTGACGAGTTCAAGCGCGGTCTGCGGGATCGTCGTTTTGAACGTCTGTGTTACCCACTGCTGAAATTTCAGGTTTGGATGCACGATAAAATCATCCTCCTCGCTGTTTGGCGGAGCGCTAAAATCCTCATCCCAGCAAATTTCATCGTATCCGATCGCAAGCAATCGCAAAAAATCAAGTCCGCTATGAGCCAAAACGCATGTCATCGTCGAGCCCGAGCCGGAGCCCATGTGCACGATCTTTGTTTCCCCTGCATCGTCCAGCCACAGCGCGCACATCGAGCCCTCCGAGCCGCTGCCCGCGAACACGCAAAGCCGCTGCTTGATCTCCTCGGCAAGCTCGCGATCCTCGCCGTAAAACCAATACCTTAGCTCCTCGTCGCGATTTTTCGGCTCGTCCGTAAAAAATACGATGTCCGTGCCGCCCTCGCGCTCATCGTCGCTCCAACTCTGCTGCAGCAGATCCTGCGGGTAGAGATAGCCGCGTCTGCGCCCACCCGCGTCGTCATAAAAGCCGTTTGCTTCGATCCACGCATAAAGCGCCTCAAGCTCGCTCGGCACGCGCATGCCCTGCGGTAGCGCCTCGCGCAACTGCGCTAGTAATAAATTTTCCAAGATCGATCCTTTTACTAAATTTGTCCTTCAAATTTTACTTTATTTCGGCTAAATTTACGGATATTTTGTCTGATATCTGCGGCGTTTTACGCGCCTAGTCGCCACAAGCGCAAACTGGGCTATTAAATTTAGCCGATTTTGGTTGTGATACGCATGCCGCAGAGATGAGCGTATTTTGACGGATGGAAATGCGTCAAATTTCACGATATAAATTTTACTGCTTTAAGGTCTCTTAGAAATTTTATGTTTTAAATTTATCGCGTTTATGATATGCCGGTGATATTGTCATCAAATTTGGTTTTCAGCGTCACTAAGAGTTAAAATTTGCAAATTTCGCCGCTGCTTGACCTAACGGGCGAAATTTCGTCTAAATTCCAAGCTCAGCTCTTACGAGCACTTCGTTTTGCGGCGTCAAAAAGCCCGCGATATCCCGCCACATGGAGTGAAAGCCGTATCCGCCGTCTATCATCTCGCTGCCGCGCGGCGTCCAGACTCCAGCCCTGATAGATCACGCGGTACATCGCCACCACAAGCCCCGTGCGATCGGCTCCGTGATAGCAGTGCGCGAGCACGGCGCCCTCTTTTTGGCGCTCGCGAATCGTGCGCAAGACGTCCGCGATCTGCGCGGGTTTTATCTCCCGGCTTTGAAGCGGCTTGTTCGCGAGCCAAAATTGATCCCCGAACGCCCTTTTGTCGCCGCCTCTGCTAAAATGGCGCAGATTTACGATGCTTTTGATGCCAAGCTCGTGCAGCTTTGCGGCGTAGCTTCCATCAAGCTGAGCGCTGCGAAATAGCCGCTCGTCCACGCGGTAGAAATTTTTTGCTTCGTCGATGAGGGTTGCTTTTTGCGATAAGTTTGGGTTTGTACCGCTCGCTGCGGTATCTGTATTTTTAGAATGCGCGTTTTGAAATTTGGCGTCTTTTGCGTCCGCGAGATTTTGCTCCGCGCCGCTCGTTTTTCTAAAATTTATAGAATTCGCTTCTGTCGCAAGCTCCGCATTCATGTCGGTCGCAAAGCAAAATACAGCCGCTAGTGCAAGGGTTTTAAATTTCAAATTTCATCCTTTAAATTTGGCTAAATTTATGATTTTTGTAAAATTTGATGTTCGGCGGTCAAAATGCAAAATGACAAGCGCGCCTAAATTTAACGTAAAATTTGAGCGTCAAATCCGCCAAAATCGCCGCTAAATTTTGCCACAAGCCGCGCCGTTAAGATCAAAATTTCGTTTTAAATTTCCCCGTTCCCGCCCTCGGTATCGCTAGATCAGCATTAGGTAGTTACATTGCGCAGTCACATTGCCCCTGTAAATTTACTGAAAATAAATCGTAAAAAGGGGTGCGCCGTTTCCGCGAGCGCTAGAGTTCCGTTGTAGGGAAGGTTTTTCATGCTCGCCTCTTGCGATACTTACCCGAAATTTTAAATTTTACGCCCTTAGCTTTCGATCAACTCAGTCTGCCAGTTTGCTCCTTGCAGCGTCGTATCGAGCTGCCTGATCTGCTTTGCTAGCTCATCCACCTGCTTTTGCAGCGCCGCGACGTCGACCGTGCTTAAAATTTTAATCTCGCTGCGCGAATAAATTTCCACCTTTTGAGCGGCAGTTTGCGCGAACGCCCGCAATGCGCCCGCTTTTAGCGTGAGTATGTCGCGTTTGGCGATCAGCTCGGTGAGGCTCTTGCCATCCGCTTTTGCGGTGCAGTTGGTTAAATTTATCCGAACTATCAGGCGCTCAAGCTCGCCCGTGAGCGCGTCTAGCTCGGCTAGTAGCGCCTTTGGCTCTTCGCTAGGCTTCTCGCCCTCTTGCACCTTCGCGTTATCTGCGAGCCTTGATTTTAGCTGCTCGATGCGTTTTTGTATGTCGGCGCGCAGTATCAGCGCCTCGGCTAGTTTCATTTTCGTCCTTTTTTCAAATTTATTTGCCGCTATTTAGCTGCCGATCTTGACCGTAGCGCGGCGAATATGGGCCGTAAAGCAAGCAGTCACGGCAATCGGTGCTAAACAAAATCGCGTCCGCACGCGCCGAGAGATCAAAGCTCGCGTCCGAGACTGAGTCGGCGATCTGTTTAACTAGCGCGGAGACTAGCATGCCGATGAGGTTGCCGCCGCCGTCGCCGGAGTCGTTTGCCGCGGTCGCGCTCTTTTGCCAGAGCACGGCGCCGGTGTTTAGATCCACTAGAGTCGCCGCTACGCTCACGCGCGTGACGCTGCTAATGAGCATATACGAGGTGCCGTAGTCCGCGACGTTTAGATACAGCGCGGCATCAGCGCCAAATATCTGCTTTAGCTTATACGTAGATATCTGCGCGATCTCCGCCGCGTCGTAGATGCCGTTGTTTTTAAAGGTCTCGTTTACGAGCGCGGGCGAAAATACGTAATACCCCGCCTCGCTAAGCGGATAGAGCGCGTTTGCCAGCACCGCCGCGGAGGCCTTTATCTCGGCTGAGTCGCTGGTTGGCATCATGACGACGATCGAGCGAGGCTTGGTCTGTAAAAACGCCGAGTAGTCGTAAATTTGAGGCTGCGAGCCGGCGCACGCTCCAAGAAATAGCACTGCAAATGCGCCAAGGAGCGCCGATTTTATTTTATTTTTCATTTTGGCTTCCTTTTGCGGTCTTGCTCTCTTTGGCAGGCTTTGATTGTTTGTTTTTTACATTTTGCTTGCTCGTTTGCTCGCTTAAATTTGAGCTTTTGTCATTTAAATTTGACATACCCGCTTTTTCCTGCGACTGCGAGCCTAAATTTGCGTCTTTAGTGTTTAAATTTGCCACCGTTTTGCCTGCTGCACCCGCCGTTTTACCGTTTTGATTTAGCAAAAACATCGCGTATTCGCGCGACTCGGGATAAAGCTCGGCTTCTTTTTCGACGTAGGCTTTAAATTTCGCCCCGTTTCCTTGCGAGAGATAGAGCAAACCTAGATGCGCGTGCAGTCCCGGCGGGACCTTGGCGGCTCTTTGATAGGCTTTTTGCAGGCTCTCCTCGAGCGCGGCGATCTGCGCGCCAGCGTCGCCCTCCTGGGTTAGGTACTCGTAGACCGAGCTCGTGTAGGCGCCGTCCCAGTAGTATAGCTGTCTAGGCGAGTCGTCCGCGCAGCCAGAGAGCAGTAGGGCGGCGGAGGCGAGCGCGAAATTTGCTAGAGTTTTAAAGCGCAAAATTTATCCTTATTTCGCGTTAAAGGCGCCGCTTTCAAGCCCGCGCGTTAGGTTATTTACGGCCTCGATTATGG
>JBHRQF010000129.1:0-4575 GCA_042645325.1 Campylobacter sp.
AGATTAGATTTTAAAGACGACGTAGCTATATTTTATCCTTCCGGCTTTTTAGACGGCGATATCGATAAATACGAAATCAGCGACGCAAATATAAAATATCTACGCCAAAAAGCTCCGCGCCATATCCTAATATCGCTTAAAAATACCGTTTATTTTAACAAGGTAGGCTTTAATCTAATCCTTGAATCCGTCTCAAGAATAACAAAGGAAAGCGACGCGGACATAGGCTTTTGCGACTACAATGAGATAAAATTTAAAGCCCTAAAAAGAATGTCTAAAGATGTTTTAAATTTATCTTTTTTTGAGACACTCAGCGTTGCGCTTTTATTTTGGGGGAAGTTTGAATCGGAAAACAAACAAATCATCGTTTTTAACGCCGATACCGAGCAAAAACGCCAGATTGCGCTAACATTATCGGGGCGCGGATACAAACCGGTTATCGCAAAAGACGAGGATGAATTTAACCGTTTACATAAAGATTTCGAATGCGCCATCCGCCTCACCGACATCAAATCAAATAAAAAAGAATTATCCACCACGCTTAAAGAAAACGTAGTAGTTTACGAGATAAACGGCTTTATCGACTCGGAATTTGCAGACAAATTCGCCTATAAAAGTTTCCTGCAATCGCTAAAAATCGGCTTTAAATTTTTTGTTTTTGATATGAAAAAATCAAGTTTTATAAATATTCACGGCGTGTCGTTTTTGGCTAAACTTGCGATGGAATGCGCCGATAGCGGCGCAACCATAGCTATGTGTGGACTAAAAAAATCCAACGTCTCAAAAGCCTTACTTCATGATTTAGAGGACTGCGGGATACTACTTTACGATACGATCCAGGATTTTTTCAATGACGACGCGACGATAGAAGGCGGCGGTAGTATAGAAGACGAAAAACCTAAAAACATAACCAAAGAGTTAATAGATCTTTTACCGGATATCTTAAAAGTAGTGATGGACACGCTAGCCTCTTTATCAAATTTACCTATTTCTCGTAATAGCACCGAAATAACAAATTTTAGTTGCGACGAGGAGAAATTTTGCATGGGCTCGGTAGCGTTTTACGGCGAGATAAACGCCAAATTTATCCTCTGTATCGAAAAAAACGCCGTTAGTAGTATCTGCAAAATTTTACTCCAAGAAGGCGGTGAAGCAAGCATAACCGAAGCATATGTAGACCTGCTTAGCGTCATCTCAGACCGCATCGAGGCATGGCTAAAGAGCCGAAAGATAGAGGCGAATTTCACCTTGCCGCATGTTTTTGAAGAGATCAAAGAGGAAGACAAAAAAAACAAAGGCGCCCTCGTACGACTCGACATAGACGGCATGGATGCGATATTTTTTCTAAGCAAATAAAAGGACAATAAAATGTATGTAGCACCGAGTATTTTATCGGCTGATTTTGGAAATTTAAGAGCCGAGATCGAGGCCATCTGCGAGGCTGGAGCCGATCTAGTGCATGTTGACGTGATGGACGGGCATTTCGTGCCGAATTTAACCATCGGCCCAGTGGTCGTAAATGCCGTCGCAAAAGCCGCTACAAAGCCGCTAGATATACACCTAATGGTGCAAAATAACACTTTTTTCGCCGATCTTTTTTTGCCTCTGAAGCCTAAATTTTTAAGCTTTCACATCGAGGAGGAAAAGCATCCTTTGCGTCTAATAGATCACATCCGTAGCCACGGCACGGGGCCCGCGATAGTACTGAACCCGCACACGCCGGTATCGGCGATCGAGCACATCGTAAACGAAGTCGACATGGTGCTACTAATGAGCGTAAATCCGGGATTTGGCGGTCAAAAATTTATCCCTTCGGTGCTCGAAAAAGCCTGCAATTTGCGCGAAATGATCGAACGCAAAAACGCTAAATGCATGATCGAAGTCGATGGAGGCGTGACGGGACTAAACGTAGCGCAGCTAGACGAAGCGGGCGTGGATATCGTCGTGGCGGGCAGTTATATATTTTCGTCAAATTCATACGAGCACTCAATCCGCTCGCTAAAGCTTGAGTTTTGAACCAAGATTTTGAAAATTTACTAGCCGTCATCGCCAAGCGAAACGTGCCCTACGCGGACTTCGTCGCCGCAACTAAGCAAATGGACGAATATGCCGAGCTTTTTGATGTTCGCGACGTGCAGATGTGGCGCGCGCTGGGGCTTGACATAACCCGTACCGCAAAAAACCAAATCGAGCTCAAAACTCGCCGCAAGGAGATAAAAGATCAAATTTTTTGCGTCGTAGATATAGAAACTAGCGGTGGCATAAATAGCGGCCAAATCATCGAAATCGGCGCGCTAAAGCTACAAAACGGCGAAATAATCGGCAAATTTGAAACATTCGTGCACGCGCCATACATCCCGGAAAATATCAGCGAACTAACGGGTATCACCGCAGAACATCTAAAAAACGCGCCAAGCCTAGCCTTCGTCATAGAGCAATTTAAGGTCTTTTTGGGTCAGAGCGTTTTTGTGGCACACAACGTTCGTTTCGACTACGGCTTTATTAGCGCGACGCTGGAGGCACTAGGATACGGCGAGCTATTAAATCGCAAGCTCTGCACGATCGATCTAGCCCGCCGCACCATCGCCTCGCCAAAATACGGCCTAGGAACGCTAAAAGAAATTTTAGGCATCGACAATACCCACCACAGAGCTCTTAACGACGCTATCGCGGCTGCTGAAATTTTTAAACACTCCCTGCAAAAACTCCCAAGCGAAGTAAAAACGACCGAGGATCTAATAGAGTTTAGCAAATCGGCTAAAACGATGAAGCGACTAAAAATCACAACGAATGAAGCCGGCGAGTCGGTCAAATTTGACGACGCTGTGCAGACTGATAAATTTGACGATAATAAAAATTTGAGCGCCGCGAATGTTGCGCGAAATTTAAACATCGGCAGTAAAACACAAAAAGTAAAAGAGCCTAAACTCCCGATATTTGATGAGTAAATTTAACTAAATTTGCCGTAGTTAAATTTGATAAATTTAAAGCCAAATACAAACTCGCAAAAGCATCCGCTGCCTCTGCCTGCCCTATAAAAATCTTACAAATTTTCAAATTTAACAGAATAAAAAGAATAATTTTATAAAAATAGCAGCCTAGATCGGTGCAAATTTAACCTACTCGCCGACTCGTTCGCCGTTTATCCGCACGATCCTAGCGGGGATGCCTACGACCGTGGCGTTATCTGGCACGTCTTTTAGCACGACCGAGTTCGCGCCTATTTTGGCATTTTCGCCGATTAGGATGTTTCCTAGCACCTTTGCGCCGGCTGCTATCGTGACGCCGTTTTTTACGGTCGGGTGGCGCTTGCAGCACTCTTTGCCCGTGCCGCCCAGAGTTACTTGATGATAGATCAGTACATCGTCGCCCACCTCAGCCGTCTCTCCGATCACTACGCCCATGCCGTGATCGATAAAAAGCCGCCTACCGATCTTGGCACCAGGATGTATCTCGATGCCAGTTAAAAAACGCGACATCTGCGAGACAAAGCGCGCCGTAAATCGCCACTTTTTAACATGCAAAAAGTGCGCGAGTCTATGAAAAACGACGGCATGGATACCCGGAGTGTTGACGAGAATGGCCCCGTAGCAGCACGAGGCCACCGAGGGGTCTTTCTCGCGTACGGTCGCGACTAGTTCGTTTAGTTCGGCTATCAGTCCCAAATCACGCCTCGTAAAGCAGAGTGCTGAGATACCTCTCGCCGTTATCGGGAGCTATGAAAAGCACCTTTTTGCCCTTACCTAGTCTCTTTGCGACCTTCACTGCAGCCGCCAAAGCCGCGCCGCCCGAGATACCCAGCAGGATGCCTTCATCTTTAGCCAGCTTTCTAGCCGCCTCAAAGGCCTCATCGTTATCCACGCGCTCTATCTCGTCGATATAGGCGGTCTCAAGCGTAGCCGGGATAAAGCCCGCTCCTATGCCTTGGATCTTATGCGGACCCGGTTTTTCGCCAGAGATCACGGCAGAGTCGTTTGGTTCAACGGCTACGATTTTAGTCTTATAGCCGTTTGCTTTTAGCGCTCTTGCCGTGCCGCTTAGCGTGCCGCCCGTTCCTACGCCCGCTACAAAAGCGTCAAGCTCCTTAAAGTCGTCCATAATCTCTTTTGCTGTCGTTAGCTCGTGAGCCTGCGGGTTAAATTTATTTTCAAACTGGCTTAGCATCACGTAGCCTTTTTCGTGCACGAGTTCGTTCGCTTTTTCGATCGCACCTTTCATGCCCTTTGCGCCCTCAGTTAGCACTAGTTCCGCTCCGTAAGCCTTTTGTAGCTTGCGTCTTTCGATACTCATGGTTTCAGGCATTACCAGCACTACTTTAAAGCCTAAAGCAGCGCACGCCATAGCTACGCCGATACCGGTATTACCGCTAGTAGGCTCTACGATGATGTCGCCTTTTTTTAGCGTGCCCTCTTTTTGCATTCCAAGGATCATACTTGCGGCGATTCTATCTTTTACCGATCCGCCCGGATTAAAAAACTCAAGCTTAGCGTAAATTTCAGCCATGCCCTCTTCGCGCACGCTGTTTATCCTTACGATCGGGGTTTTACCGATGGTTTGAACGATGTTTTCGTATAT
>JBHRQF010000130.1:0-4563 GCA_042645325.1 Campylobacter sp.
ATTTTAAAGCAAGACTACGTCTACGTAAGTGCCGGGGTGCGCGGAAAACAGATCAAAATTGCGCCTCAAAGCTTGGTAGAAGCTGTCAACGCAAAGCTTGGAGATGTCGCCGTTTAGTAAAATTTAACCCAAAAATGCTAAAATACGCCGTCTTAAAATAAAATAAATTTAAAAAGGTAAAATTTTGATAGATGAAATTTTTAGAGAATACGATATACGCGGTATTTACGAGCGCGATCTAAACGAAATCAGCGTCAAAACGATCGGGTTAAATTTAGGTCGAGAGATGCTACGCCGAGGCGCAAAAAACGTTAGCGTGGGGTATGATGCTAGGCTAAGCGCAAATGAGATTTTCGGCTGGCTGGTTAGCGGGTTAAATTTAGCTGGGATCAAAGTTTACGATATCGGTTTGCTACCGACGCCGGTTGGGTATTTTAGCGTATTTACGGACAAATTTGACGCAAATATAATGATAACCGGTTCTCATAATCCAAAAGAGTACAACGGCTTTAAAATCACGATTTTTAAGGATAGCTACTTCGGCGAGGATTTGCAAAAGCTAAAAGTCGCCGTGCTGGATGATATCACGGCAAAAACGCAAATACCGGATGATCTGAGGGCTGAAAAATTCGATATCGCGACGCCTTATAAAAATTTTCTCATAGAGCAGTTTGGGCATCTAAAAAATCTACCGCTTAAAATCGTCATCGACTGCGCAAACGGAGCGGTCGGAGCGGTTCTGCCCGAAATTTGCGAGGCGTTAAATTTGGATGCGAAAATTTTATATCCACAGCCCGACGGCAACTTCCCAAACCATCACCCAGATCCAAGTGAAGAGAAAAACTTAAGCGATCTAAAAGCTGCGCTAAAAGGCGAATTTGACATAGGATTTGGCTTTGACGGCGACGGCGACCGCATCGCGGTTTTGACCAAAAAACGCAACATAAAAGGCGACGAGCTAGCATATCTATATAGCCTCGCGATGAAAAATCCGCGCGTGCTAGGCGAGGTCAAATGCTCGCAAAATATGTACGACGAGATCGACGCGCACGGCGGTAAAAGCTTCATGGGCAAGACTGGCCACAGCAACATCAAAAAGGCGATGAAAGAGCTAAATATCGACATGGCGGCCGAGGTGAGCGGGCATATTTTCTTTAAGGAGCGGTATTTTGGCTTTGACGATGCGACGTATGCGATGTTTCGCGCGCTAGAGTTGGTTGCAAAAAGCTTTAACCTAGACGGCGAGCTTGATAAACTGCCAAAGGTCTTTAGCACCGACGAGATAAAAATAAAAACGACCGACGCGCAAAAATTTAAGCTTGTGGCTAAACTAAAAGAGGTTTTGGTTGAAATTTACGAAAATGGTGACGCGCAAAATTTGCTCGCCGGCCTTGGTAAAATAGCCGAAATCATCGACATAGACGGAGTTAGAGTGAGATTTGAGGACGGTAGCTGGGCGCTAGTACGAGCCTCAAATACGACGCCGGTTATCGTTACGAGATTTGAGACCAAGGATCAAAATTTACTGGCGCGGCTTCAAGAAACATTTTTAAATTTGGTCGAAAATTTAAAGCAAAAGGCGTAAAAAATGACAAACGTTATACTTTGCGGAGGTTCGGGCACGAGGCTTTGGCCGTTATCGCGAACACTGATGCCAAAGCAATTCATTAGGCTTTTTAACGGAAAATCGCTCTTTGACCTTACGCTTAGACGCAACGTGCACGCGCAAAAAACGATCATCGTTTGCAACGAGGCGCACTACTTTTTGGCGCTTGACGAATGCGGAAATAAAAAAATAGACAAATTTATCCTCGAGCCATTTGGTAAAAACACCGCCGCGGCGATTACTTTTGCGGCGCTTTGTTGCGATGAGGATGAAATTTTGCTCGTTACACCTAGCGATCATTTGATCGAGGAGGAGGCCGAATACAAAAAGGCTCTTTTGATCGCGCAAAGCTATGCAAACCAGGGCTTTTTGGTGACGTTTGGCATAAAACCTAACGAACCAAACACGGGCTACGGCTATATCAAGGCCGATAAAAACGGCGACGTAGAGCGATTTATCGAAAAGCCAAATTTTGAAACTGCGACGAAATTTATAAAAGAGGGCGGGTATTATTTTAACAGCGGTATGTTTTGCTTTAAGGCGGGCGTCTTTTTAAGCGAGATGAAAAAGTACGCGCCAAGTATCATAAAGGACGTGACGGCGGCGATAGGAGGCTCGGCAAATGAGCCTTGTTTACTAAAAATAAGTCCGAATTTTATGGATAAGATCGAGGATATCAGTATCGACTACGCCCTAATGCAAAAAAGCCTAAATATCAAAATGGTGCCGCTGGATGCTGGTTGGAGCGATATGGGAAGCTTTGACGAGCTGAGTAAAAAGATAAAAAACGAGGGCGAGTCGCTGCAAATCGGTGCGAGCGAAAATTTCATCCTAACTAAAAAACCGACCGCGCTCGTGGATGTGCAAAATTTGCTCGTAGTAGACACCAAAGACGCGCTTTTGATCGCTAAAAAAGGTAGTTCGCAAAAGGTAAAAGAGGTTTATAAGCACTTTTCAAATTCATTACCTGAAATTTGCGAAACACACACGAGCGTATATCGTCCGTGGGGCAGCTATGAGGTGCTGGGCGAGGGTAGCGGCTACAAGATGAAAAAGATCGTGGTTAAGCCTGGCAAAAGGCTGAGTCTGCAAAAGCACTTTAAGCGAAACGAGCACTGGGTCGTCGTAGAGGGTGAAGCGCTAGTAACGATAGACGGCAACGAAGCACCACTAAAACAAAACGAGTCGATATATATAAAAAGCGGGCAGATTCACCGACTGGAAAATACGGCAAACTCCGATCTCATCGTCATAGAAGTGCAAACGGGCGAGTATCTGGGCGAGGACGATATAGTTCGTATCAGCGACGACTACGATAGAAAGTAGCGGCGGAGCGGATGAAAAAAGCTCTGGTTTGCGACTGGCTAGAAACCTATGCCGGAGCCGAGCGTTGCGTGCAGAGTTTTACGGATATTTGGGACGATTTTGAGATTTTTAGCCTTGTTGATTACCTTAAATTTGACGATAGGCAAAAGATTTTAAATGGCAAATTCGCTCGAACCAGTTTTATTCAAAATTTACCGTTTGCAAAGAGCAAATTTAGGAGCTATCTGCCGCTTTTTCCGCTAGCGATAGAGCAGTTTGATCTGAGTGAATTCGATGTCGTGCTATCCAGCTCGCATGCCGTAGCAAAGGGCGCTTTGACGCACTCAAATCAGCTTCATGTAAGTTACATACACACTCCGATGCGCTACGCTTGGGATATGTATTTTGACTATTTGCGTCAAAACGGACTAGAACGCGGACTAAAAGCGGCGCTAGCTAGATATTTTTTACATAAAATTCGCCTGTGGGATATCGCCGCGGCAAACAGGGCCGACGTTTACGTCGCAAATTCAAATTTTATCGCTCGCCGTATACGTAAAATTTACGGCAAAGGCGCCGCCGTGATCTATCCGCCTGTTGATACTGCAAATTTTAAATTAAACGAAAATAAAGAGGACTTTTACGTCACGGTTTCAAGGATGGTACCTTATAAAAAGATCGATTTAATCGTGCGCGCCTTTAACGAAAGCGGCAAAAAGCTAGTCGTCGTGGGTGACGGCGAGCAGATGAATGAAATCAGAAATATCGCCAAAAGTAATATTGAAATTTTAGGCTTCAGGGGTGCGCGCGAGACTGCGGAGCTGATGGGTAAGGCAAAAGCCTTCATTTTTGCTGCGATAGAGGATTTTGGTATAGCGCCCGTGGAAGCTCAGGCCTGCGGTACGCCCGTCATCTGCCTAGGTAAAGGCGGTGCGAAAGAGAGCGTGATAGACGGCGTCACGGGCGTTTATTTTAGCGAGCAAAGCGAAGATAGCCTAAACGAAGCGGTTGTAAAATTTGAAAAAATAAGAGACAAATTTGATCCGCAAGCGATCAGGCAAAATGCGCTAAAATTTTCAAAAGAGCGCTTTGAGCGAGAGATAAAGGGGTTCGTGGAGAGTAGTTACGAGAGATTTTTAGAGGGCGAGCTATGAGTCTGCGCTCTAAAATTTTGCTAAAAGCCGTGATCGATTACGTCGTCGTTGTCGCTACTGCGCCGATTTGGCTTACTGTCGTCGCCGTTATAGCAGCAGTCATAAAAATAAACGAGCCCGGCGAGAGCATCTTTTTTAAGCAAAAGCGAATAGGGCGCTTCGGCAAGCCGTTTAGCTGCTATAAATTTAGATCGATGCATAAAAATTGGCGTAAAATTTTAGACGATTATCTTGCACAAAATCCCGCAGAGGCCGAGCATTTTGCCAAATTTCACAAATACGAATTTGATCCGCGCATAACAAAAGTCGGCGGATTTATCAGGCGTACTTCGCTTGATGAGTTGCCGCAGCTTTTTAACGTTCTTAGGCTTGAGATGAGCCTGGTCGGACCGCGTCCGTATATGTTTTACGAAAAAAAACAAATCGGTAAATATTTAGGCAAGATAACAAGGGTCAGGCCGGGGCTTACGGGGCTTTGGCAGGTGAGCGGCAGGAATG
>JBHRQF010000131.1:0-4531 GCA_042645325.1 Campylobacter sp.
AAGTGAAGTTTAAATTTGACCTTTTGACTGTAAATTTAAAGCCAAATTCGGAGTCAAATTTGCCCCGCTCAAATTTGGATAAATTTTAGAATTTTACCTGCCGAGACCCGAATCTTTAAAATGCTAAATTTGGTTTTATTAAATTTAGCACTGTGTGCCAAATTTAATCTTTCTTGTTAAGGGGGAAGGGGCTTGAATTACGAAGTCGCTCCCTTCCCCCTTAACAATCCCCCAACCCCTACGACGTGAGAGGTGGCGACACTGCTTTGCTGACGCAAAGCGTCGCGAGTTTCGTAAATTTTGATGGAGTTAAATTTATAAATTTGAGCTCAAATTTGAACGCAAATCGATAAGCGGCTGTATTTTGCGATGAATTTAAATGTTGCGACGGAAATTTTGAGCAAGACTAGACAAATAGTCTGTCGCAGCTCAAAATTTTCTAGCTCATTTAAAGGCGCGCAAAAGACGACGCGTCACTTTGGCGTCCTGTTCGTCTCGCCCACGTACAGTTGTCTTGGACGTACGATCTTTATACTCTCCTGCTCTTTTAGCTCTATCCACTGACTGATCCAGCCCGGGATCCTACCGATGACGAAAATAACCGCAAACATATCGTTTGGTATGCTAAGCGCCTTTAAAATCAGTCCCGAGTAAAAATCGACATTCGGGTAGAGGTTGCGCGAGATGAAATACTCATCGTTTAGCGCGATCTCCTCGACCTTTTTGGCGATTTTTAGAAGCTCGCTGTTTATGCCGATCTCGTCAAACAGCTGGTCGCACATAGATTTTAGCACCTTCGCGCGCGGATCGAAGTTTTTATACACGCGGTGACCAAATCCCATCAGCCTAAACGGATCGTTTTTATCCTTGGCGCGGGCGATGTATTTATCGACGTTTTCTACCGAGCCGATCTGCTCTAGCTGGCGGATGACGCCTTCGTTCGCGCCCCCGTGAGCCCAGCCCCATAGCGCGCCTATACCAGCGGCGATACATGCGTACGGATGCGCGTGCGTCGAGCCTACGGTGCGAACGGTCGTCGTGGAGGCGTTTTGCTCGTGATCGGCGTGCAGCATAAAGACCGTATCAAGAGCCTTGACCTCGATCGGGCGCAAATTTACGTGCTCGTACGGATAGCTCCTCATCATGTAGAGGAAATTTTCCGTAAAGCCGCGGTCTAAATTTGGATAAATGATCGGCAGCCCGCGCGAAAATCTATAAGAAAACGCCGCGATAGTCGGGATCTTGGCGATTATTCGCATCGCCATCTCGTGGTACTCCTCGGGCTTGTCCATGTTTAGGTGATCGGAGTAAAACGCAGAGAGCGCCGCCACCGCCGCCTGCAGGATCGCCATCGGGTGCGCCTTGTCCGGAAAGGCGTCAAATAGTTTCATCATGCCCTCGTGGATGAAACTGCGTTTTTTAAGCTCGAGTTTAAAGGCATCGTATTGCTGATCGTTTGGTAGCTCCCTGTTTAGCAGTAGATACGCCACGTCGATGAAGGTCTTGTGCTCGGCAAGATATGCGATGTCGTAGCCGCGGTACATCAGCTCGCCTTTTAGCCCATCGATGTAGGTTATCGTGCTCTTGCACATCGCAGTCGAGGTGTAGCCGCGGTCAAACGTAAACATCCCCGTATCGCTAAAAAAGGTCGAGATGTCGATGACGTCGGGCCCCATGGTACCATGAAGTATCGGAAAGTCGTAGCTTTTGCCGTTTCTGTTGTCGGTTAACGTAACCGTATCGCTCATCTTAGCTCCTTTGTAAATTTGATTTTACGCTCATTAAAATTTTAATACATATCGTGACTATTATAGCCTGAGTTAGGCTAGCTAGTATGAAAGAGAAGTAAAAATTTTCATCTATGCCGCCTGATTTGTAGGCTATGGTAGCAACGGCGATGAGAAGCGTCAGCGGCATCGAGTGCGAGAGCGCGAAAAGGACTGTATTTTTTAGCCCTAGGATGTTTAAAAACACCGTACTAGCCGCCAGCCTAAAGCCTATCATGACGCCAGTTACCAGCACCGCGTCGCGCACGACCCCGTCTATCATAAAGGCGTTAAGCTTAAACGTCGAGCCGATATGGACGAAAAATGTCGGCACCAAAAAGCCAAAGCCAAAGCTAGCAAGCTTGTGCGGAAGGTCTTTTTTATGATCAAAAAAGGTCGCGATAAAGGTGCCCGCTACAAACGCGCCAAACGCTATCTCTAAATTTAGATAAAGCATAAGCGCAATGATGCCAAAAAACAGCGCCATGCACAGGCGGATGTCTTTTTCAGAGTTGTCGTAGTGGGGCATCAGGATGACGCGCAGCTGCGGATACCACCAAAATAGTACGTTTAGCGTCTTGTACCCGATCACCGCCGCGGCTAAAAATCCGCTCAGATATATGATCGAAAATGCTAGCTCGCTACCCGCGCCAAATTTCATATACGCGCCGACGAAGGTTAGTAGCGTGATACTCACGACCTCGCCGATCGAGCCGATGAGCATGCCGATATTTAGCCACTCTTCGTTTTTGCCGTACTCCTTAAACAGCGTAAATATCATGCCCACGGCCATCAGCGGCACGATGAGGATAAAAAGGCGGTTTAGATCAAACGAAAACGTCAGTAGCGCCGAGAGCAGATAGAGTATCGCCAGGTAGATGACGCCCGTTTTTAGGATCTTTTTATCTATCGTGAAAAAGAGCTTGAGATCGACCTCCGTGCCGGCTAAAAACATGAGGTAGAAAAAGCCTACTTCGCTCACGATTTTAAACATCTCGTTGTGCCCGATAAAGCCGAAATACCCCGCCAGCGAACCCAAAATAATCTCCACCGGCGCGATAGGTATGCGTAAAATTTTAGAAAAATACGGCGACGTAAAGATGATAAAAGCTAGCGCGATGAGGATATTTAGCCCGTTTGCCTGCAAGAAAGTCCTTTGTAAATGGGGGATTATAGCCTAAGGTTTTTTATTCTTTAATAAATTTGACCAGCTTAGGCTTGTCTTTTTGCCCTATACTTCGCTTTGCTTCCCTTGTGGTCGCAACTGCAAGCAGAGGCTTTTAAATTTGGCTCGGTCATTACCTACATGATAACTCCCGTCGCCAAATTTAAAAGCGCCTCGTCTAGAACTTCTTGAAAAGCTACGAGCGTAGCGAAGTAGAAAAATACTTTGCCTTATCATTATTCGCTCAAATTTGAAGTCAAATTTTACTCACCGAGATCCACTCCACAAAAACGCAAATTTAAAAAACGTGCGGCGCGACAGCGCGATCGCACCCCTTGAACGTGCAGTGGGGTAGGAGAGGGTTTGGGAGAGGAAGGGGCGACGCTTCGTAAGTAGTACCCCCTTCCTCTCCCCGAAGAAAAGATAAAGGCGGATACAAAAGGGAGCTCTTTTGCTTCGGCTTTGCCTCGCAACTGCAAAGCAGAGCGTAATTCAAGCCCCTTCCCCCTTAACAAGAAAGACTAAAATCCAAATTTGACAAAACCAAATTTAGCATTTTTGCGGTGCGGGTCTCGGCGGCTAAAATTTATGCCAAGCGAGCGATCTCGGACGATTAAGTCATGAAGACGCAAATCCGCTAAAATTTGATAGAATTAGCAAAAAAGGCAAAAATGAAAACAAAACCGTTTTTATCGCAGCTGGCCGCGCTAGTCGTCGTTGCGGCGATATTTTACGCTAGCTACGGCGCCACGAACGCCCTCGCGAGCGCTCGCGCAAACGTGCCGGAGATTTATTTCGCATGGGAGCGCGCGCTGCCGTTTTGGGCGTGGAGTATCGTGCCGTATTGGTCGCTAAATTTGCTCTACGCGCTTGGATTTTTCCTCTGTCGTGACAGCCGTGAGCTTGCGCGTTATGTCACGCAGCTGCTCGCCGCGCAGATGATCGCGACGCTGTTTTTTATCGCTTTTCCTCTGCAAATGTCGTGGGAAAAGCCCGCAGTTTCGGGCCTTAGCGGCTTTTTGTTCTCGAGCCTCGCCACCTTTGACCTCCCGTTTAACCAAGCCCCGTCGCTGCACATCATACTTTGCGTCGTCGTGGGCGCATTTTACCTTCGCAAGGCGCGCGCGGTTTGGCTTAAAGTGGCGCTCGTAGCGTGGTTTGCACTCATCGGCCTTAGCGTACTGACCACGTATCAGCACCATTTTATCGATATTCCGACGGGGTTAGCCACGGGCTGTTTTGTGCTGCTCGTTCGTCCGATGGATGGCGAGCTGCTTAGGTTTGCCATGGCTAGGGAGGCTGCGCGCTACAAATGGGCGGCTCTGTATCTGGGGCTTACATTTCTGATGCTTTTTACGGCGATTTTGGGGGCTAAAATTTGGGGCGCGTGGATGCTGTGGCTATCGTGGGCGAGCCTTAGTTTCGCGCTGGTTGCCTGCGGTTACGCGTTTTTGGGTGTGGGGATTTTTGCTAAAAACGGGCAAGGCCGTCACGCTTTCGCGGCTAAAGCTTTACTTTTTCCTTATCTTTGCGTCGCGCGGTTAAATGCGCTCTTTTGGCTGCGCGGACGCCGGCTTTCAGACGAGATTTTGCCAGGGCT
>JBHRQF010000132.1:0-4504 GCA_042645325.1 Campylobacter sp.
CTCGCCCATCGTGTCTTTTTCTATTCTATATTCCATGCCTTTATCTCCTTTGCTTAGATTAGTATTTGAAATTATATATCAATTATCATAAATTTAATCTTTCGAGATTTTACGTGCAAATTCGATATAATCGCGAAATGAAAAGAGTTTTAGCTAAATTTATCAAATACTTCGCCGCAGTCGCCCTGCTCTGCTTTGTAGCTTTTTTGGCGCTCGACTTTGCTTATCCGCTCGACGTCAAAGCGCTAAAGCGGGGAAATTCGTTCATACTTTTTGATAAAAACGGCCAGATCGTCGCCCTTCGGCCTAGCAGCGACGAAATTTGGAGATTTGAGGCTAAAAATATCCCACAGACGCTAAAAGATAGCGTTCTTTTGTTTGAGGATAAATTTTTCTACTACCACATCGGCGTAAATCCCTTTGCCATGATCCGCGCTGCCGCGCACAATCTCACGCACTCTAACCGCATCGGCGCATCCACGATCACTATGCAAGTCGCGCGCATGATGAAGCGAGAGGAGCGCACCTACGCGAATAAATTTAAAGAGATCTTTACCGCGCTTCAGCTTGAGTGGCATTACAGCAAGGATGAGATTTTAAATTTTTACTTTAACCTCGCTCCATACGGCGGAAATATCGAGGGTGCGGCGGCTGCGGCGAGGTTTTATTTCGGTAAAGACTTGAGCGAGCTTAGTATCGCCGAGTGCGCGCTTTTAAGCACGATCCCAAAAAATCCCAACGCCAACCGCCTAGATAAAAAATCAAACATCAACGTGCTAAAAAACCGCGTCGCAAAGCTGCTTTATAAAGCCGGCGTGATAGATCAAAGCGCCTTCCAAAGAGCGCAAAGGGAGCCTTTTAAAAACAAACGCTACGACGCCGTTTATAAGGCCAGGCACTACGCCGCGCAAGCTCTAAAAAACGGCGTTACACACTCGAATTTAGATCTAAATTTGCAAATTTTACTAGAAAACGCGCTAAAAAATACGGCAACCTCGCTAAAATCAAAAGACGCCTACAACGCCGCGGGGATAATAATCGACAACAAAAATATGAGCGTAGCAGCATATGTGGGCTCGCACGACTGGCACGCTCCGCAGGGGCAAAACGACGGCGTAACGATGAGTAGAAACGTGGGCTCCACGCTAAAGCCGTTTATATTTTCGCTAGGGCTCGACGAGGGCTTCATCACGCCAAAAAGCCAGATGATAGATACAGAAATTTTCCTCGGAGAGTACGTGCCCAAAAACTACGACAGCAGGTTTTTCGGTATCATCTCAGCGACCGAGGCGCTAGCGCTTAGCCTAAATATCCCGGCCGTTAGCCTAAACAACAAACTAGGCGAAAACTCTCTTTACGAACTACTTTCCCGCGTGCATTTGGTGAGTTATTCAAAGGAATTTTACGCCGATAGTATCGCGCTTGGAAGCGCGGAGATGAGCTTGTTAAATTTAGCCCACCTCTACACGATCTACGCAAACGGCGGCGAACTAAAACCGCTTGAAGTCGCAGGCAAGACGGTACTAGGCTACGGACGACTAATCAGCCCGCAAAGCGCGTATCTAACCTCAAAAATGCTCTCAAGCGCGTCAAGAAGCTACCTGGGCGTCGCATGGCAATACGCAAAAGACACGCCTCAAATCGCCTTTAAAACCGGTACCAGCTACGGCTCGCGCGATATCTATACGATCGGCGTAAATAACGACTACACGGTCGCGGTTTGGTTTGGTAACTTTAACGGCAAAAAGACGCAAAATTTAAGCGGATTTAGCGACGCTTCACGCACGGTTTTTGACGTCTTTAAGCTGCTGGCTCAAAAGCAAAAATTATCTTTCATGAGCGCGCCCGGCGGCATAGAGAGCAAAAAAACCTGCCTTGACGCATTTAAATTTAAAGAGTGTAGAGACGAGGAGGACGACTGGCAGATAGAGGGCGTTGCGCCAAAGGATATCTGCGAGAGTATCAGGGGCGATGAAGTAGGATTTTTACTCAAAAACGGCGCGATTACTCAAGAAGATATCAAAGATAGTCCTTGTTACTATAAATTTAAAAGCTATAAACCTCTCGTTGCAACGCCGTCAAATAATCAAATTCTGCTAAGCGATGAAAATTTAACTAAAGTTATGCTAAAATGTTACGCATATATCGGTGATGAGATATATCTCAAAATCGACGAAAACGAGTGGGAAAAAGTAAACAACGCGAGCGAAAATACATTAAATTTAACGCAAGGCAAACATAAGCTCGGGTGTCTGGACGAGAATTCGAATTTAAGCGAAATCAATATCGAAATAAGGAGGTTTTAATGCGTTTCAAGTTAGTCGGCTTAAGCCTAAGCTGCATTTTGGCGGCAAATTTAAGCGCCTTTACGCTTGACGGTTCAAGCAGGGCATTAGACGATGGCTCGGTAAGCATTGGCGTCAAATACGCTCAAAACGAACAGTCTCTCATCGGCAAAGTCACGCACAAAAAAATAATCGAGTGCGCACCCGAGGTAACTGGAGCCTTTGAGTACGGATCAGACTCGATTTTCTTTTACCCTAAAAAGCCTCTTGCAAAAGGCATAAGCTACTCGTGCAAAAAAGGCGATAGTAAGGTTAAATTTTACGGCGGAGACTTCGTACTATCAAACATGATAGAGTACTCCGGAGATACCTTTTTAGCGGTATTTAACGACGAGGTTAGCGAGGATGAGTTTGCCGCAAATTTTAAAATTTACGACAAGCAAAATTTGGCCAAGCAAAACATCAAATATAAAATCGTAGCCAAAACGCCTAAAAGTTTTCAGATAAAGTTACTTGAAAGCGGAGATAATTTGGTATTTGCGATCTCAAAAAATCTCAAAAACGCTTCGGGCGTAAATTTGGCCGACGATTTTGAAGTCGTGCAAAAAGTCTCAAATCCAGATGAAAATTTCGTCGATAAGCCAAAAGCCAAGACTATGTTTTTAAACGAAGTCGAAGGCATCAGCCTAGATAACGGCAAACTAGCGGCTAGACTCTATCTTAAAGATTGGATAGATTCTGATAATGTTAAAAAATTTATCAAGGTCGATGGCGTAAATAGCTTTGAAGTGAGCGATATGGAGTACACTAGCCACCAAGACGCTGACGGTGAGTATTACTACTACTATATCGACATTACCAGTAAAGACTTCAAGCCGCAGACAACATACAAAGTCACCTTCTACAAGGGCTTTGGCGACGACTACTCGATGCTAAGAGAAAACTCCACCTTTAACGTAGCTTTCGGCGATCTAAAGCCGTTTTTGGAGTTTACAGATAGCGGCACGTATATGTCTAGCCTTGGCGAGATCGGCATAAAAAGCGTAAACACAAACACCGCTAAAGTCGTCGTCGAGAAACTAAAAGAGCAAAATTTAAGATACTTTTTAAATTTCACCGAAACTCCTTTGGATAACTACGCCGAGGAAGTGGCTAGCAAAAACTACGAGATCGGCGGCGCTCAAAACGAAATGCAAAAAAGCAAGATCAAGCTTGACTTTGCCGAGGGCGGCGACGGAGTTTATCTAGTTACGGTCTACTACGACAAAGATAAAAGCGTCCAAAAAGCGGTTTATCTAACCGATATCGGCCTAAGCATGAAGGTTTCAAAAGACGAGGTGTTTTTATTTGCCAACCGCTTAAGCAAAAACGAAGTTGTCGCAAACGCGGACGTCAAAATTTACTCCACTAAAAACAATCTCATCGCAAGCGGCATCACAAACGACGAAGGCGTATTTAAATTTAACAAAAAAGATATCGGCAAAGATGTCTCAAGTGCAGTTTTAACGCTAGGTAAAGAGCAAAGCTTCATCGCTCTATCGCAAAATAAACGCCTAAACGAGGAGTCGAATTTAGACGCCAAAGATAGAAGCGAAACGTATAGCGCGTATTTGCATTTTGCTAGTAATATCATCCGCCCGCAGGAGAACATAAAAGGCGAGATCATCATCAAAAACGCGCTGTTTAAGAGCCTCTCAAACATGCCCGTTAAGCTAAAAATCAGAGATCCGCAAAACAAAGTAATCCTAGATAAAAGCATAAACACGACCGAGCTTGGCGTGATAAATTTCGACGAGCCGGTAAACTCGGGACTAACGGGAACATTTAAATTTGAAGTGATCTTTGCAAATAAAATCATCGATAGCTACGACTTTTCAGTAGAGTCATTCACTCCGCAACGCATCAAAAACGAGGTCAAGCTAGATAAGCAAATTTACGCTCTAGACGATCTAATAGACGTAAAACTACAAAGCAACTACCTTTTCGGCGGCGCGGCGGCTAATCTAGAAGGCGATGTGGCGTTAAATTTATATCAGCAAGATTACAAAAACGATAAATTTAAAGAGTATAAATTTAGCAACGGCGAATACGCCGCAAACGGTCTAGATCAGTTTACTAAGCCTGTAACTCTAGATAACGAGGGTAAAGGCGCAACTGCGTTTAAGCTACAAAACAAAGGCAAAATCGCAAGCATTTTAAAAGGCACCGCGGTATTTACC
>JBHRQF010000133.1:0-4491 GCA_042645325.1 Campylobacter sp.
ATAAAATTTAATTTTCTTTCGTAAGTATTTATATTGTATCACTTAGATAACTTGACAATAATCGACTAAAGTTATATAATACGCTCATTATAAACTAAAGGAGAAAAAATGGCGAATTTAGGCGAAAATTTAACCGCACAAATGCAAGAGCTGGTAGAAAAGGGCGTCGCGCTAGCGATACACGCGAAAAATCCGCAAACCTTTCCGCTTCATTTGCTTTGGGCTCAGGTCGCAGATAGCGGCTCATTGCTCAATCAAGTCTTTAATAAAGTGAACGTGAGCAAAGACGCGGTCGAACTCGAAGTAAAAAGCAAAGCCGCACAGCTACCCACAAGCTCAAACGTCAGCAAGGAAAACGTGCAAATTTCAAAGGAGCTCATAAACTCTCTTGAAAGCGCAAAAGCCCTGATGGTGAGCCTGGGAGACAGCTATATCGCGGTGGATACGTGGATTATTTCGGCACTTGAGCTACCTGAGATCAAGCAAATTTTAGGCAAATTTACCGACGTTTTAGAGATCCGCAAAAATTTAGAAAGCATAAGAGCAGGGCGCAAGATAGATAGTCAAACAGGCGACGAGACGCTAGATAGTTTGGAGAAATACGGCATCGATCTAACTGCAAAAGCGCTAAATAAGGAGCTCGATCCAGTCATAGGGCGCGACGAAGAGATCACGCGCATGATGCAAATTTTAATAAGAAAGAGCAAGAATAATCCTATTTTATTAGGCGAGCCGGGCGTGGGTAAAACCGCTATCGTCGAGGGTCTAGCGCAAAAAATCGTGGCAAAAGACGTGCCGACTAGCCTAGCAAACAAGCGCGTAGTCGCGCTTGATATGAGCGCGCTAATCGCAGGCGCGAAATACCGCGGCGAATTTGAAGACAGGCTAAAAGCCGTCATAAACGAGGTAAAAAGCGCCGGAAATATCATCCTCTTTATCGACGAGATCCACACTATCGTGGGCGCGGGAGCTAGCGAAGGCAGCATGGACGCGGCAAATATCCTAAAACCCGCGCTTGCTAGAGGCGAACTGCACGCCGTGGGCGCTACGACGCTAAAGGAGTACCGCAAGTATTTTGAAAAGGACGCCGCGTTGCAACGCCGCTTTCAGCCAATCGACGTAAAAGAACCTAGCGTAAACGAAGCACTTCAAATTTTACGCGGCATAAAAGAGCGCCTCGAGGTGCACCACGGCGTAACTATCACCGATAGCGCGCTGGTCGCGGCAGCAAAGCTAAGCGACCGCTACATCTCAAACCGCTTCTTGCCGGACAAAGCCATTGATCTCATTGACGAGGCCGCAGCCGAGCTAAAAATGCAAATAGAAAGCGAGCCGTACGAACTCGCCCGCATCAAACGCGAGATCGTAACGCTGCAAGTCGAAAAAGAGGCGCTAAAAATGGAAGACGAGACCAAAAACGCAGCGCGTCTAGCCGATATAGAAAAGCAAATCGCCGATCTAAACGAGCAAAAGCACGCCCTTGACGGTAAATTTGAAAACGAAAAGGCGGTTTTCGGCGGTATCTCAAAAGCAAAAAAAGAGATAGATAGCCTAAAAAGCGAGGCTGAGATAGCGCGCAGAAACGGCGATCTGCAGCGCGCGGCCGAGATCGAATACGGCAAAATTTTAGAAGCGGCCAACCGCCAAAAAGAGCTCGAAAAAAAATGGGACGAGATGAAAAAGGGCGGCGTGCTACTAAAAAATCAGGTCGATGAGGAGCTGGTGGCCGAAATACTAAGCAAATGGACGGGAATTTCGGTCAGCAAAATGCTAACTAGCGAAAAGCAAAAATATCTGATGATCGAGGAGCATTTGCGCGAAAGCGTCGTCGGTCAGGATGCCGCTCTGCACGCGTTAGCAAGAGCTATCAAGCGAAATAAGGCCGGCCTAAACGAGGGCGCGCGTCCGATCGGATCGTTTTTGTTTCTAGGGCCTACGGGCGTTGGTAAAACGCAGTCGGCAAAGGCTTTGGCTAAATTTTTATTTGACGACGAGCGCGCACTCATACGCTTTGATATGAGCGAATACATGGAAAAGCACAGCGTCTCTCGCCTGCTCGGAGCGCCTCCTGGATACGTGGGCTACGACGAGGGTGGACAGCTAACCGAAGCCGTGCGCAGACGTCCGTATAGCGTCATACTTTTTGACGAGATCGAAAAGGCTCACAAGGACGTGTTTAACGTACTTCTTGGCATCCTAGACGACGGAAGGGCGACTGATAACAAGGGCGTGACGGTCGATTTTAAAAATACGATCATCATCCTCACGTCAAATATCGCGTCAAATTTCATCATGGATCTAAAAGGCGAGGAGCGCGAGGCGGCAGTCAAAAACGAGCTTAAAAACTATTTTAAACCCGAGTTTTTAAACCGACTAGACGACACGATAATCTTTAACCCGCTTGATGAAGACGGGCTAATAAAAATCGTAGATATAATGTTTAAAGAGCTTGAAAAAACATTGCAAAATCGCGGTATCAAAGCAAGCCTAAGCGAAGAGGCGAAGAAATTTATCGCGGGCGCGGGCTTTGATATCGTTTACGGAGCTAGACCTTTGCGCCGCGCGCTATACGAGCTAGTGGAAGACCCGCTAGCCGATATGATCCTGCGAGACGAGCTAGAAAGTGGCGACGAGATCGTGGTTGGTAGCGACAAAGAAAAGATAACGATCTCTAAAATTTAACCCAAATTTACGGTCGCGTTCAGGCGCGGCCGTTTTTATTCTCCCGTCAAATTCTTTAAATTTAACCGCGCAAATATCTTATGTATAGACTACTCAAATTTGAAAACAACATATTGACTTGTAAATTTAGCTAAATTCCAAATTTAGCAAGCTCGCGTACCGTTAGCCGCCCGGGTCAAATTTACCAAAACCGCTCAAATTTAGCGACTATTCTCCGCTTAGCTCCTCGGCTACCTGCGCGGCGAGCTTTAGCTTTTCGCTATCAAAATGCGTGTAAATTCGCGAAGTATTTAGGCTCGCGTGCCCAAGCGCTTCTTGCACTAAAACCAGGTCTTTTTGCTTTTTGTAAAGCATCGTGGCAAAGGTATGACGCAGCATGTGAGCGCCGTTTTTTTCCTTACGGATGCCTGCTTTAAAGAGTATCTGCTCGACGATGCGGCTCACGTAGGCCTGCGTTAGGCGCGTGCCTTTTTTGTTGATAAAAAGATAGCCTTCTTTATTTATATAGTTTATCGCGATCGCGTCCAGATGGGCTTCGATAAGGCGACGCTTGATCATCACGACGCGGTATTTGTTGCCTTTGCCGCGGATTCTTATGACGTAGAGCTCGCCGTCTTCTGCGATATCTTTGCGCTTTAGGTTTAGCGCCTCGCTCACGCGGATACCCGTAAAAATAATGATTTTTATGATGAGCTTGTTGCGGTTGGCGTTGCTTTTAAACTCGGCGTTTTCGATCGCTTCCAAAAATCTCTTGACCTCATCCTCGCTCATAAACTCAGGCAGCTTTTGCCCGCGCGCTCCGCCCACGCCGCCCCAGTTTTTCAGCTCGATGTCAAAGACGTGCGCCTTGCCGTCCTCTTCGTTTTGCTTATCCAAAAATGCGAAAAAATTTATCGCGCTTATGCGGTAGTTTTTCTTACTCGCGTCGCTTAGCCCGCCCGTGACGCTAGCTAGCACCTCGCTTAGCAGCTCTTCGTCGATCTGCTTTAGGCTCTCTAGCTCGTAAAATTTGAGCGTCTCGAATATCTTTTTAAGCGGATTAAAGTATGTATTTATACCCGTTAGCCCAGCGTTTCTAGCCGATTTTACGAGGCCGTCGAGCTGGTCGATATTTTTTATCTCGCGGCTAAGGGCGAAATTTACGCTTGCTAGCGCCTTTGGATCGCGAAGCTCTTTGTTTGAGAGCGAGCTAAGCTTAAATTTGACGTATCTCGTGAGCCAAAATATAAACGAGTTTTCAAAACTATCCTTGCAATCAAGCGCGTATTTCAAGATATTTTCCTTAAATTTATAAAAATTTGAAAAGCATTATAACCAAACGCTTCTAAAAAATAAATTTTTGGGGTAATCTGAAAAACACTTTTAATTAAAATATTAGTATTATCATTTAAGTTAAGTTATGATAAAGTTGCGAAACCATTTTGATTCAAAGGAGAAAAAATGCAATCAACGCTAGGTTCGCGTCGTAGCTTTATCGCTGCGGCGGGTGTTTTTATCGCGGCAACTGCGCTTAGGGCCGCTCCGAATACTTTTGAAAAAACAAAAGGTCCGCGCTACGGCATGGTCATCGACCTCACGCGCTGCGTCGGCTGCCAGTCGTGCACGATGAACTGCGCTATGGAAAACAACGTCCAAGCAGGCGCCTTTAGGACGATCGTTTCGGAGTACGAAGCTAGCGACAAAGATGGCAACCGCGCCGTTATCGCCTCGCTGCCGCGCCTTTGTAATCACTGCGAAAATCCAGCCTGTATCGACGTTTGTCCGACGGGCGCGAGCTACCAAAGAAGCAACGGTATCGTAAAAGTAGAT
>JBHRQF010000134.1:0-4448 GCA_042645325.1 Campylobacter sp.
TACGCGATAAGATTAAACGGGATAGAAAAAAGATTTGGCGAAGTAAGGGCGCTAGAGGGCATCACATTTGACGTAAACGCCGGCGAGTGGGTTAGTATAATGGGCCCAAGCGGTAGCGGTAAAAGTACGCTGGTAAATATCCTCTCGCTGATGGACGTGCCAACCGCAGGTACGTACACGCTAGGCGGAGACGACGCTAGCAGACTTAGCGACGAGGAGACGCTCAAATTTCGCCGCGAAAAGATCGGGCTGATATTTCAGCAGTTTCACCTCATCCCATACTTAAACTGCGTGGAAAACGTGATGATAGCGCAGTACTATCACAGCAGCGTGGACGAAGAGGACGCTAAAAAGGCGCTCGAGCGCGTTGGACTGGGACATAGGCTAGATCACCGTCCGAGTCAGCTTAGCGGCGGCGAGCAGCAGCGTCTGTGCATCGCGCGCGCTCTCATCAACGATCCTGATATCTTGATAGCCGACGAGCCGACTGGTAACCTAGACGAAGCCAACGAACGCGTAGTTTTGGAGCTATTTCAAAAGCTGCGAAGCGAAGGCAAAACGATCCTACTCATCACGCACAACCCCGATCTTGGGCAGTTTGGCGACAAGATCGTCTATCTAAGGCACGGCAAGATGGAAAACATCCACTACGTGAGCGAGGGCGAGCGCGCGGAGGCATGCGAGAGGCTAGCAAGCGAGCCAAAGGGTCAAACCGCCTTTGCGACGGTTTAAATTTGGGAGAGTTATGATAAAAAAATATATACTTTTAGTTTTTGCGGCGGCGATGATAGCTGGCTGCGGAAATAGCGGCTTTGATAAACACCACATTAGCCTAAACTCGCCAAAGGGCGTCGATACGCACTATTTTCCCGAGGGCAGGCGGCTTAAAACGGACGGCAAGCCCTATATGCTCTTTTTCTTTGGCACATCCTGCGGCGCCTGCGTAGCGCAAGCTCCGATCGTAAATGAAATTTACTCCGAGCTTAAGGATAAATTCGGCGTTTACGGGATATTTGGACCCAGCCTTGGCTTTGATAAAGATATCGACATGGTGAAGCACCACGGCATCGCCTACGACGTGATTAGCGATAAAGTTTCGGTTGATTATTTTAGCAAGGCCGTAGGCGGCGTGATGGGCGTGCCTGCGATCTTCGTCTTTGACGGCGAGGGTAATCTCAAAAAGCGCTTCATCGGGCTCACTCCAAAAGCCACTCTTGAAAACGAGATCAAGCTGGTATTATAAATTTACTCAAACGTAAAGATTTAGTAGTAAAATACGCTTAAATTTGATCCTAAATTTGACCCGTCCGCGTTAAATTTGCGGCGGTCAAATTTGAGCTAGGAGACGCGAAATGAAACTAAAAATTTTCTCTATTTTGCTATTTGCGATTTTTTTCGTAGGTTGCGGCGAGCCCCGCACGCCCGAGCTTTACGCTAGAAGCACGATGCCGATTTTTATAACAAACGGCGACGTGAAAAAAGCCTCTCGCAGCGTCTATGTTTACTTTAAAAACTCCTGCGGCTACGCAAACACGCTAGAAAACACCGTGCGAAACAAGCTACTGCAAAACGGCTTTACGCAAAGCATGGATCAAAAGAGCGCCGATATCGTGATAATGGGCGATTTTGCGAGCTTGCAGCGCTTTGAGCGACGCGAACGCCCGCGCGCGTACATGAATATGGGCTACGGCTGGGGCGGCTACGGATACAGACGCAGCATGGGCTTTGGTATGCTTTTTGGCGATCCGTTTGACGATGATTTTTACGACAGGACCGATTATTATCTTTACAGAGCCTATATCAGCGTGATGATCCGCGCAAACGGCAGCGAGCAAAGGACAAATCTCGAGATCGAAAGCGGCCAGAATCTTTATTCGCCAAGTTATATAATCCCATACATAGAAGAAAAGGCGGCGACTCAGATACTTAGTTTCTTTTATCCTTAAACGGCTTGTCTTTTTCCGCTATACGGCGTTGAAATTTAAATTTTAAGCTCGGCAGACTATCTGTCTAGCCTACGCTTAAAATTTAAATTCCGCCTTGTCTATCGAAAAAATACTGCACCTTATCGTTTTACGTTCAAATTTGACATTAAATTTATAAATTTGAGTCACCGAGACCTGCACCCTGAAAATGTTAATACGAGTTTTTAAATTTGACGTATCGAGTTAGGCTATTCACTCTTTGCCTAAAATTTACGTCTATCAAATTTAACTTCGCTAGCGCCAAATTTGCCGCCGTATGCAAACCAAGCCGCACGAAATTTATAAATCTTATCTTAACGAAAATCAAGAAATACTCAAATACTTTTCTATATAATTGTGATAGGAAAAATCAAAATTATCATAAAGGATTTTAAATGAGACTAGCTATCAGTCTGGCTACGGCTGCGACGGCGCTATTTGCAAACGGCGCAAATCCCGATGTCATAAAGCCGGTAAAGGATTTTACGCCTCCGCCGCCTTATACGCCAAACATCGCCCAAAGCGCGTTTCCCGAAAATCAATTCGACCGCGCGCCAAGGGATGATTATTTTTTCGTGACGGATTTGCTCGATAATTCGATGGATAAATTTCACGTCGCGGGCGGATTTTACGGCAGGACGTTTTACGGTTCGGGACTTTTTAAATACCGCGGCGCAAATTTCTACACGATTTTAAACGCGAACTTTTCTAAAGCCAACCGCTACAAAGACGGCGGCGGCAGAGAGTGGAACTACGGCTACGCCAGGCAGGGACAAAGCGCGATCGTGGGTTTCGTGCCTAGCGAGCTAAGCGAGTTTAGATTTACGCTCGTGCACGATAATATCGACGACGACAAGCAGCCTCACCACCTCATGGACGCCGTCAAAACCGAGCGATACGTCGGTAAATTTAACGCTCGTATCGGCGCGGAGGATCTATCAAATACGCTAAATTTCGAGCTGATGCTGCGCGACGTGAGCAGAAACGCCGACAACTACCGCCTAAGAAGCGCGGCGCAGACGGTCAAGGTCGAACTGGATAGAAAAATCGTGGACGCCGAGCTAAAATACGACGCGGACTTGGGCGACTTTCATAATCTCGCAGGTATCAGCTATCAGCACGATAATCACGAGGGCAAAAGGTACGTAAAACAGCCTAGCGGCTGGGTTTTTAACGGCTATAGGTTCGCCGACGCGACAAATAAACGAACGAGGATTTTTGATACGCTGAGTTATAAATTTAGCGACGCTCACAAGCTTAGCCTTGCTCTAAACTACGACTGGATGAAGTCAAATTTAAAGGGATTAAACGAGCCCTATTTCTCGCCCTCCGCACCGCTTAGGACGGTAAAAGGGCTTATCCGCAGCGTTTATGGATATGATTTTGACGGTAGCGTCAAGCAAGACGGCCTAAGCGCCAGCCTAAAATATGACTTTACTCCAAACGAGCTAGATAGCTACTACGCGGCGCTCGAGAGCTTGCAGCGCATACCCGGCAACATGGAGCGATTTAACACGCTTTACGGTCCGATGAATAACGGCTGGGTGAGCAACCCGCTGCTAAAGCCCGAGCGTCACAACCGCGTAAATTTGGGCTTTACTTACAAGAGTGAATTTTATAAAGATTACTTAAGCTCGCGTCAGGGCGAGGATAGCTTTAGCGTGGGCGGGTACTTTATCGCAGACGACGCGCAGGATCTGGTTATCTACGATCGCCGCCACTCGGCCGCTGCTGCGCCGATGAATAAAAACGCCGTTATCACGCGCAACGTCGATGCTAGAATTTACAGCGTAAATTTGCGCGGCGAGTATAATTTCGCGCGAAATTTCGGGCTAAAAACTTCGCTATTTTACAACTACGGACAAAACAAAACCGACGGCAGACCGCTCTATCAAATTCGCCCGTTTGAGGCAAATTTGGCCTTTGATTACAAAGACTACGCGAGCTTTGGCAGCTACAACATCGGCACTGCGGTGCGCTACGTGGCAAAGCAAAACAGGGGGGATTTCGATAAATCCACCGGCTTTGGTATCGACAAGCGCGAAGCGGCTAAGAGCTTTACGACGATGGACGTTTACGGCGGATTTGAGTTTAAAAACAGCTGGGGCGTGAGGCTTGGCGTGACGAATATCTTTGATAAAGATTACGCCGAGTTTATCAGCGGCGAGCACGTAGGAGCGCTAGATCCTGATCCGGTGGTGCGTGCGCCGGGGAGGGCGGTGTTTGTCAGTTTTCACTCTAGTTTTTAAAATTTGAGCGGCGGCTTGTCTCGTGAGCGCTTTTTGCGGAGTTTGATAAAATTTAGCTCGGCAGACTACATGTCTAGCCTACGCTAAATTTTATCCGCACAACCCCAAAAATCATCTCACGATACTTCGCCTTATCGTTTTATGTTCAAATTTGTAAATTTGACTCGCCGAGACCTGCACCTTGAAAATGCAAATTTAAAATTTGCAGTGCGGAAGCGCTAAATTTAGCTTATAC
>JBHRQF010000135.1:0-4445 GCA_042645325.1 Campylobacter sp.
TAGATGAGCTTGCTTGAGTCGATCAGCGGATTGATGAGCGAAAGGATGATGAGCATAATGGCGATCGGATATATGGCGATCAGCACCGGGATCGAGCCCTTGATGATGGTCGTGAGGCCGAAATTCGCCACGCCAAAGCCGATCAAGCACCACGCCGCGACCCAAATTTTGTATTTGACGCGCCTACCCGTTAGCTCCTCGAAGTACTCGCTAGCAGAGCTGATGAGCCCCAGCGTCGTCGTGATGCAAGCTAGGAAAAACGCAGAACCCAGCACTAAAACGCCTGCCTTGCCGAAATAATGACCGCTGATGCGAGATAGCAGCTCGGCTCCGTTTATCTCCGGCGCGTCTTTAAAAAGCTCCGCCGATGTCGCGCCAAGGTAGCCTAGCATCAAATAAATCGCCATTAAAATCACGCCTGCAGTCATACCAGCCTTTATCGTCGATGAAACCAAGTGGCGCTCGTCTTTTACGCCCACAGTTCTGATAGCATTTATCACGATGATACCAAACGCTAGCGACGCTAGCGCATCCATCGTCTGATAGCCCTCTACAAAGCCCTTGGCTGCGGCGTGTTGCGCGTACTCTCCGCTAGGAGCGGCAAATTCGCCTATCGGGAAGAAAAATCCCGCCCCAAAAAGAAGTAAAATAAGCGCCAAAAGTAGCGGAGTTAGGTATTTGCCGAGCAGATCTACTAGTTTTGACGGATTCATGCAGACATAATAATTTAGCGCAAAATACGCCGCCGAATAGAAAAACAGCCAAATTTGCAAATTTTCAGCCGCAATAAACGGCTTAACGGCGATATCAAAGGGCATATTCGCCGCGCGAGGTATCGCAAAAAGCGGCCCAATCGTGAGGTATAAAAGCGCGGTAAAAATCACCGCAAACACGGGGTCTATGCGGCGAACTAGACTCTGAAGTCCTTTTGCCCTAGCTATCGCTGCGACGCCAAGCACCGGCAAAAGCACCGCCGTAGCACAGAAAAACATAATCGCGACGTAAAAATTCTGCCCAGCCTCTCGCCCCAAATTCGGCGGAAAGATGAAGTTCCCCGCGCCGAAAAACATGGCAAAAAGCGTGAGCGAGATGACTAAAAACTGATTTTTGCTAAGCTTTTGTTTCATTTTCGCTCCATTTTAGTTTTAAATTTGCCAAATTGTATTTAGATAAAGTTGAATTTTCGTTGATTTGAATTAAATTTGCTCATTTTTCGCGCGCGCGTGTTTCGATTTGAAATTTAGCCGCACAGCTGGAGTAAAATTTAAACATTTTAAAGTATAATCGCGCAAAGGAAAAAAATGGCGAAAATAAAAACGGTATTTGAGTGTCAAGCCTGCGGCAATCAGCAGAGCAAATGGGTCGGCAAATGCCCTCAGTGCGGGGCTTGGGATAGCTTTTTAGAACTAAACGCACAGCAGATCGAAACGCTAAAAGAGATCTCAAAAAGCACCGCCAAACCCAGCCTCGCAAAGCAAATCAGCGAGGTCGAGATCGAAAAAGTCACGCGTATCAGCACGCAAAATAGCGAACTAGACCTGGTTCTAGGCGGTGGCGTCGTAGAAGGCTCGCTGGTGCTAATCGGCGGAAGTCCCGGCATCGGCAAAAGCACCTTGCTGCTAAAAATCGCGTCAAATTTCGCCGCCCAAGGCAAAAAGACGCTGTACGTAAGCGGCGAAGAGAGCGCGAGCCAGATCAAAATGCGCGCCCAGCGCCTAGACGCGGTCAAAGATGGGTTGTTTCTGCTCACGGAAATTTTACTCGAAAATATCCTCGCCGAAGTACGCAAAAACGAGTATAAAATCCTCGTCATCGACTCCATACAGACCCTTTATAGCGAAAAAATCGCCTCCGCGCCGGGCTCCGTATCGCAGGTGCGCGAGATCACCTTCGAGCTCATGCGCCTAGCCAAAAATGAAAATATCTGCGTCTTTATCATCGGACATATCACTAAAGACGGCTCGATCGCGGGGCCGCGCATCCTGGAGCATATGGTGGACGTGGTGCTGTATTTCGAGGGAGACTCCAGCCGTGAGCTGCGTATGCTACGAGGTTTTAAAAACCGATTCGGCTCGACGAGCGAGGTAGGTATCTTTGAGATGAGCCAAAACGGGCTAATCAGCGCCAACGACGTCGCGGGTAAATTTTTCACGCGAGGCAAGGCAACTAGCGGCTCGGCGATCACTATCACGATGGAGGGCTCGCGCGCGCTTAGCGTCGAGATTCAGGCGCTCGTGTGCGAGAGCGCGTATCCTAAGCGCAGCTCCACGGGCTTTGATAAAAACCGCCTAGATATGCTGCTAGCGCTGCTTGAGCGCAAGCTAGAGATCCCGCTGGGTCACTACGACGTCTTTATAAACGTGAGCGGAGGCGTCAAAATCGGCGAAACGGCGGCCGATCTAGCCGTAGTCGCGGCGATCATTTCCAGCTTTAAAAATCGTCCGATCAGCAAAGAGAGCGTATTTATGGGTGAGCTTAGCCTAAACGGCGAGATTCGTGAGATATTTAACCTCGATCAGCGCCTAAAAGAGGCCAAAACGCAGAAATTTAAAAACGCGATCGTGCCGTCTAAGCCGCTTGATGCACAGGGGCTAAAATGCTTCGTCGCAGGCGACATCACGCAGGTTTTGGAGTGGATGTAAAATTTAGCCGCCAAAACCCGCACCGCAAAAACGCAAAAGGAAAAATATGGAAAATCTAAAATGGAAGCTCTCAAAAACACTAAAAACAGCGATGAGACAAAGAGATATCGATACTTTTACGCTAGCTAAAATCGCCGAGGAGACCTACGCAAAGGCTCATTCGGATAACGATTTGGACGTCAGGCAAGAGGTTTTTAAGGTTATCGACGAATACGCGAGCGAGGTAAATTTAGAAATCTTAGACCTCGTTTTTAAAATTTTAGGCGTTGGCGTTAAATTCGGCGACGGCGGAGATTTTTAAATTCACAGCTACTTTAAATTGCTTCAAAATTTAAATCCGGCACAAAAGCCCAAAACGCTTAAATTTACGGTAAAATCAAAACCAAAATAAACGCAAAAACGGCAAAACTTGAGACGTTTAAATTTTATGCATACTTGGGCAAAATATAAATACGGATGGCAAATTTTACATAGCTATCCGGCTAAAAAAGGCAACAATCGCCTTTGCGTAAAAAAGATCGGCAAAAGGCGCCGTTTTTAGCAGGTTACGACGGTCGCGCTCCAAAAGAGCAAGGCGGCGAAATTTACGAAAAAATAAATCGCGCCGCAAAATCAGGTTAGTTGTAGCCAAAAATGCCGTAAAAGCAAAAATTAGGAACAAAATGTTTGGTTATATTAGATTTATTTTAGCGTATTTCGTATTGCTTTCGCACGTTGGCATCGGGCTAGCGGGCAAAAACATCGGCGTCTTTGCCGTCGTGATTTTTTATATCCTAGCAGGGCTGGTTACATCAAAGGTTTTTATCAAAATCGCGCCGCAAAAAGCGCAAATAAGCTACTTCATAAAAGATAGATTTTTGCGCATTTATCCCGCGTTTTTCTTTGCGTTTGTACTCACGGTGCTATTTTTTTGCGCGACGTCGTATCTGCAGCCGCATTTTAATGCAAAAAACTTGCTTCTAAATGCGCTTATCGTACCTCTAAACTACTTTTTTTGGCTCGACGTTTCCGTCATAGACGCGCCCGTGGGGCTAAATTTCATCATACCTCCGGCTTGGTCGCTAGGAGCCGAGCTTCAGGCATATGCCCTGCTCGTGCTAGCGATCAAATTTAGACGGCTGGGCTACGCGTTAGCCCTTGGTGCACTAGGCGTTTACGCAGCGGCGAATTTAGGCTTTATAAATGCCGATATCTACGGATATAGACTTGTTTGCGGCGTATTTTTTATGTTTTATACGGGATTTTTGATCTATCAAAAAGAGCTTGGCAAGCTCGCCGTTTTTTACGCGGCGGTAGCGGCGCTGGCGGGCTATCTTTTTTACTCACACAAATTTAGCGCTTTTGGCGCAGAGACGATGCTTGGATACTTGATCGGTGCGGCCATCGTTCTAGCGCATGAGAAGTTTAAATTTAAGCTCAAATTTAACGAGATCGCGGGCTCGCTTTCATATGCGATTTTTATCAGCCATTTTCTTTTTATTTGGCTCAGCCAGCTTTTGCTGGGTAATGTAAATTTGGCATTTGTAACGGTCGGTTCGGTCGTGTTTGGATTCGTAAATTTTTATTTCATAGAGAAAAAAATAAATAAAATAAGATTTAAAAAGCAATAAAATTTGTATCGAAATTTTTAAGAAAAGTACGAAAATATCGCGAATTAAATTTATTTTAAAACCACGAAAATCGTACGAACAAGTATCAAAAAATCCCTAAAAATCGAAAGATTATCGACATATGCGCACTCCATTTTTACTCGCTCGTCAAATGAAATTTCATTCCTGCCGCTCACCTGCCAAAGCCCCGTAA
>JBHRQF010000136.1:0-4430 GCA_042645325.1 Campylobacter sp.
AGGTAAAAATCTGCAAAGCCTACGAGAAACCCGGCAAGATAATCGAGTATTTCCCAAGCGATTTGGAGGGCGTAAAGCCGGTATACGAGGAGCTTGACGGCTGGGATAAAGTAGAAGGGGCGCGTAAATTTGAGGATCTTCCTGCAAATGCAAAGGCCTTTATCAAGCGTATCGAGGAGATCACGGGCGTAAAAGTCGGCATAGTATCTACTAGCCCGGAGCGCGAAGACACGATAGTCCGCTAAGATGAAAAGCAAATTTACGCAAATCGTAAATATAAAAAAGCGAAATTTAGACAAAATCGAGCTAAATTTGGCAAGAGCCAGAAACGAAGCGGCTATGATAGAGGGCTTCATAGCGCAGGCCGCCGAGCAAATTTCAAAATTTGAAATGCCTTCAAGCGGCTCTGCGGCCGATCTGCGCGGTTCGCTGGAGCTTTTGGGCGCTATGCGGCGAGAGAAAAATCTGCTAACCGAGCGGCTCGAGCTAATGAAAAAAAACATCGCGCACCTCGAGCGGCAGCACAAGGCGGCAAATTTGGAGTACGAAAAGATGAAATACCTGCAAACGCAGGACTTTAGCGCGCAAATAGAAAAGATAAAAAAGGCCGAAGCGGCGGCTCTGGACGAGTTTGCGACGATGAATTTTACTAGGCAAAAAGAGGCGAAGGCTTGAAGAAAATTTTGATTTTACTAACTTTAAATTTATGCGTTTGGGGCGCAAACGACGTAAATGCTCAAAGCGCGAGCCAAAGCGGCTTTAAGATCCCCGTGGACTGCGTTTCGATATTTGAAACCAGAAAAGACGAGCTAAAAAGAGAGCTTGCTAAAATAGACGAAGCAAGGCAGGCTTTGGAGGCTTTTAGGGCGAGCTCGGCAGCGCTTTTTGAGGAGCGAAACGCCAAGCTAGCCGTCAAAGAGGCCGAGATAAACGCGACTCTAGCCCGCGCGCAAGAGGAAAAAAAGCAAACCGAGCAGCTGCTAAAGAAAAACGAGGAAATTGTAAAAGAGCTAAAAGCGATGACTAGCGACAAGGTCGGCGAGGCTTACGGCAAGATGAAAGACCAAGCCGCCGCCGACGTGCTAAGCTCGATGGATAGGGCGGATGCGGCCAGTATCATGTACTCGCTAAGCCCTAAAAAAATCTCCGCGATAATGGCCAAAATGGAGCCTACCGCGGCGTCTGAAATCACGCTTTTAATCAAACAAGGCCCGCCGTTTATAAAAGCCGAAAAAAACGTAACGCAGGAAGTCTCTCCTACATCTCCGGACGGCCCGGCTGGTAATCTGCTAAATTTGTAAATTTGGGGCTATAACGCTCTAAATTTATCTTGGCTCGAGTCTAAATTTGAGCTCAAATTTGCGCGGATAACGCGAAAGCCAAATTTGCCTTTGGCGGTCAAATTTGACTCCAAAGGTTAAATTTTACGGCCGTCAAATTTAAGGCTAAAACCTAAATTCAACTAGCGGCCAGTCTCAAAAGCATTTTTGCCAGCGCGTCAAATTTTGCTTCAAATTTTACTTAAAACAAACGCCCTTCAAAACAAAAAACTCCGTAAGATTTTAGGTATTTCTTACCAAATTTTGGTTAAAATCAAGCCCAAAAAGAGAGGTAAAAATGCGTATAAGACTCCCACACACACCCTACATCGCGCACAAAATCGCTATTGATTTATTAAAGTCCGGATTCGTAAATTTAACGCGCGGAGTAGAGCCCGTAGCGGCATGCGCGAAAGAAATTTTAGATAACGATTTACAAAAAGAAAAGACTCTTGAAGAGCGCGTAAACGAGGTGCTCGCCGAGAACGAAGACGATATGGAGAGCATGCAAGTCGATAGAAAAAATATGTTTTGGCTCGTAAAAAAGAAGCTGGCTAAAGAGTACGGCGTGATACTTACGTACGAAGATCGCTTTAGCAACGTCGCCCACCTAGTGCTAGAAAGCGCTTGGAAAAAGGGACTCATCGACTACACGGTCTCTGAAAACCGTATCAAAAACATCATCTACGGCTCTATCGAAGACTATCTAAAAACGTATGAAATTTTACAAGATGTGGTCATCGACAAAATCGACGGCTACAAGCGCAAGCTGATCCCGGGCACCGAGGAGTACGACATCGTATTTGAGCGGCTTTACGAGGACGAGCTAAGAAAACGAGGTATGCTGTGAGAGCTTATATCTACCTTGAAAACGGCGTTTTTTTGCAGGCTAAGGCCTTTGGCGCGAGCGGTACGGCTAGCGGCGAAATGGTCTTTAATACGAGCCTAACCGGCTATCAAGAGATCATGAGCGATCCTAGCTACGCGGGGCAGTTTATCGTTTTTACGATGCCCGAGATCGGCATAGTGGGCGTAAACGAGGATGATATGGAGAGCGCCAAAATCCACGCTAGCGGCGTTTTGATGAGGGATTTTAACTCTACCGCGTCAAATTTCCGCTCGCAAAAAAGCTTGGAAGAATTTTTCAAAGAGCAAGGCAAATTTGGCGTTTATGATATCGACACGAGATTTTTAACCAAGATGCTACGCGATAACGGCGCGCTACACGCTGTGATCTCGACTGAAATTTCAGACGAAAAAGAACTAAAAAAACTACTCGAAAACTCGCCTAGAATCTCGGAGATAAACTACGTCGCAAAGGTGAGTACCGAGCAAATTTACGCTCACGAAAAGGGCGCTTGGGATCCTGCGAGCAAAGCCTACTCTGCGCTAAAACCAAACGGCAAAAAGATCGCCGTCATCGACTACGGCGTAAAGCGCAACATCCTAAACGAGCTTTGCGAAATGGGTCTTGAGACGCAAATTTACCCGCACGACGTGCGAGCAGACGAGCTCATCGCTAAATTTAACAAAGGCGAGATAAACGGCGTATTTCTCTCAAACGGGCCCGGCGAACCCAAAGCTCTAAAAAACGAGATCGCGCAGATAAAAAAGCTGATCGAGGCGCGAGTGCCGATTTTTGGCATTTGCCTCGGACATCAGCTGCTTAGCAATGCATTCGGCTTTGAGACATACAAGCTAAAATTCGGTCAGCACGGCGCAAATCACCCGGTCTTAAATTTGCAAACCAAAGCAGTCGAGATAACGGCGCAAAACCACAACTATAACGTTCCCGAGGAGATCGCGCAGGTTGCCGAGATCACGCACAGAAATCTTTTCGACGGCACGATCGAGGGTGTAAAATACAAGGATTATCCGGTGTTTTCGGTGCAGCACCACCCTGAGGCTAGCGGCGGGCCGAGCGAGAGCAAATATATCTTTAAACAATTTTTAGAAATTTTATAGTTGCTAGTCGCGGTCAAATTTGAGTTAAATTTAGGGTTAAATTTGCGGGTCGAATTTAGCCCGAACATAACTAAAATTCGCAAATGAAATTTATCGGTCAAATTTGATGAGCAGTGCGGAGTTTGTTGGGGTATTGAGCGTCGCGGCGCTTAGCTCGGTGGGCCACTGCGTGGGTATGTGCGGCGGTTTTGCTATCGCGCTGGCACGCTTTTTGAACGGTAAAGGTAAAATTTTTAGCGCAGTGATGATAGCAGGGTACAACCTAGCTCGAATTTGCGCTTATATGCTACTTGGCTTTATCTTCGGGTCGCTTGGCGGCGTTTTTACGCTATCTCTTGCGGCGCGAGGCTACCTGTTTTTTGCTATCGGCGTTTTTATGGCGGTTTTGGGCGTCGCGCTCATTGGGCGCGGAGCGGTGTTAAATTTCATCGAGAAAAACGCATTTTTATCCAAAATTTTAAATGAAAAAATGAAAGCAGCCATCGCGAAAATAGCGCGATCGGATTTTTGACGCTCGGGTTTTTAAACGGGCTGCTGCCGTGCGGAGTGGTTTATTATTTTTTAGCTTTAGCAGTAGCTAGCGGCAGCGGGGCAAAGGGCGCAGCCATCGCCGCGACTTTTGGCGTGGTTAGCTTTTTTGCGATGAGTTTTTACGCGCTGGTTTTAAAGGCCGTGAGCGAAAAATTTAAAAAACATGCACTAAATTTAAGCGGCGCAGCGATAATAATTTACGGAATTTACCTGGCTTTTATAGGATTTACGGCGAGCAATGGATAAGATCAAAGCAAGATTCAGGCAGTATCAAGAGGCTATCGAGGCTAGTAACATCGTCTCAAAGACCGACACCAACGGCACTATCACCTTCGTAAACGACGAGTTTTGTAAGATGTCGGGCTTTACGCACGAGGAGCTAATCGGCGCAAATCACAACATCGTGCGCCATCCCGAGGTGCCAAAGGATGTTTACGCGCGGCTTTGGGAGACGATTTTGGCCAAAAAAGTGCACAAAGGTACGATAAGAAACCGCACCAAAGACGGTCGTGACGTCTATCTAAACACGACCATCATCCCGATTTTAAATTTAAGCGGGCAGATCGAAGAGTTTCTTGCGATCAGGCATGACGTGACGGACGTGATAAATTTAAA
>JBHRQF010000137.1:0-4414 GCA_042645325.1 Campylobacter sp.
TTTAAATGTTTTGAAGTAAATTTCGTCCCAATACTAGACATGTAGTCTGTCGCAGGGCGAAATTTACGAAATCATTTAAAAGCGCTCGCGAGACAAGCCGCTAAATTTACTTCCAAAGAAGATAGACCTTTTCGTCGTATATATCGCTACTCTTCGGCCCCACCTCCACCTCCGTCACCTCCACGTTTTGCACGTCGTTTTTGGCTTTTAGGGCGCTCGCGTCTTCTTCAAATTTCGCCATCAGCTCCTCGATCTGCGCGTTTAGCTGGGCGACTTCCTGCTCGCTTAGTTTGACGTCGCTACGCTCTTTTAGCACGCTGTTTGCCGAGCGCGCAGAGGTCGCGACCTTGCCGATGTTGCCGCTACTTAGTAGCCCTTTGCCAAAAATCGCGCCCAAAATGCTCGCACCCACCGAGATCGCCGTCTCGATGCCCTTGCTTTTGAAGTCTCGCTGCTCTTTTTCTAGCTTTGTCACAGAGCGGTTTAGCTTCTCTTCTAGCCGCGCTTTTTGCTTATCAAACTCTGCCGTTAGCTTGGCCGTTTGCGCCTCTAAAATTTCGTTGCATTTATCGGCCAAACGGACGTAAAACTCCTCCTTGCTCTCATTTGGCGCCGAGCTTAAATTTAGCGCGCTAAAGAGCCTAAGCTTGTAGTTTCTATAGATAAATTCTTTGAAATTTTTGGTTAGATCTTTAAAATTTTTAGCTCCCGCGACAAAGCCCGGCAGCGGCGCGTAGGAGAGCTTAAAATTCGGCTCTGCAACCGCGGTAAAATGCATATTTTCGCTAGCTTCGCTCCAGTCGGCGCTTTTTTGAGCTTCATCCAGCCTTAGCGTGAAATTTACCTCGCGAACCTCGTCAAGCCCCTTTTTAGCGTCGTAAAATCGCACTTTGGCTTCGCCGTAAAGATACCCCTCTAGCTCGCCGCCCTCGTGTAAATTTGAGCTTGCGGCGTAAAGCTGAGCGATATCCGGCGACAGCACCGGCTTGGCGGCAAAGCTTTTTGCCAGGCTTGATCCGCTTAAATTTGACCCGCTCTTTTGCTCTTTCATCAAATTTGAAATTTGCTCGCGGCTAAGCGGTCCTTTGAGATAGCTCAGAGCCCAGCGCGTCGAGATGACGGACAGCCCGTCCTCGTGGATGTTTTTTAGTAGGAAATTGCGCTTTTGCAAATTTGAGATGAGATTTTCTATCTCGCCTTTATCCATCGCAGAGCCCGCAAGCCCCGTCATACCGTCGATCACGCGCGCCTTATCCTGCGCGGTTTGTAATCTACCGATAAACCATGTGCCGATGTTGCTAAGGCCTTTGTAGTCCAGATCGACCGGGTTTTGGGTGCTCAGTATCACGCCAAGGCCGTGCGCGCGGGCTTGCTTGAGTAGAGTTAGCATCGGGGTTTTGCTAGGCGGATTGCCGTTTGGCGGGAAAAATCCGAAAATCTCGTCCATATAAAGCACCGCGCGAAGCGAGCTCGTACCCTCGGTCTTGCGCATCCACGCGATGATCTCGTTTAGCAGCAGGGTCACGAAAAACATCCTCTCGCCGTCTTTTAGATGTGAGATCGTAAAGATATTGCACTTTGCTTTGCCGTTTGCGTTAAAAAGCATCTTCGAGATGTCGAGTCGCTCGCCGCTTAGCCACGCGCGAAAATCGGGGCTTGCAAGCAGCGTGTTGATTTTAACCGCTAGCTTCATGCGCTCGGAGCTTGGGTAAAATTTCTCCACGTCAAATACGCCAATCTTTGCAAACGGAGGCGTCGCGATAAAGCCGATGAGCTCCTCTAGGCTCACGTCCGCGCCCTGGCTAAATTTATCTATAAAAATGTTTGAGATGAGTAGGTGTTCTTTTGAGTTTACGTCGTTTTCTATGCCCACAAGCGATAGCACGGAGCTAGCCAGAGAGCCGACGTACTCGCTAAACTCCTCGCTGCCTACCTCTAAATTCGGACGGGCAAAATCCCCCAGTAGCGCCACGCCGACGCCGCTACTGCTCTTTGGCGTGTAAATTTTTAGCTCGGCGCTATTTTTAAAAAGTCCTACGCGATCCAAGCTCTGAAACGAACCCTCGATGCCGTTTTTCCACGTCTGGGCTTCGCTAGCGGCAAATTCATCCACACTCATGCCTTTATTTTGCGCTTCGTTTTCATCGACGTAGGGTGCAAAATCCTGCGCGCTCATCTGCGGGAACGCTAAGGCGAGGTTGGTCATATCGCCTTTTGGGTCGATTATAAAGGTCGGGATGTTATCGATGCAGGCTTCTTCTAGGATACTGATGCCAAGGCCGGTTTTACCGCTACCGGTCATTCCGATGATGGCTGCATGCGTCGTGAGGTCTTTATTTTTATAAAAAAACGGCTCTTTGTTTTTGAGTCCGACGTAAAACAGCTTTAAATTTTCTTGGATGGTTTTCATGTGCTTCCTTGTAAATTTTGGGCTATTTTACTGATTTTTGATTAAATTTCGGGTGAAGCTGTGGGGTAAATTTAAAATCGAGGCGGGTAGAATTTAAAAAAGGCAAGCGCGAGGCTCGCCTTTAATTTTGCGTTAAATTTATTGGTAAGTTTTTATCTGCTCTTTGAGCTCTTCAAGAGTTTCTACTACGCGTTTTTTGGTAAATTTCGCTATATCTTCGCCCGTAGTACCGTCATTACCGGTTAGCTGGCAACAATATCTCATCGCACCTTTATATCTTAACGCTGCGACAAGTTTTAGATCGGTATCTATGTTTATGTTTTTATTAAAGTCGCCCGCCTCGTCCGGTATGCATAGCTCAAATTTAGCATTTATTGGCTCGCCCTCTTTAAACTCGCCGTCATCCAAGCTAACGACGCCTAGGCCTCCCCTTGAGATATCGTATAGGTTACCCTGTATTTCGCTACCGTTTTGCGTGAGGATCACCTTGGTGTAACGATCGGGATATACGCGCTGATGTTTTCTTAAATTCGCGTGCAAATTTTGCATATACGTGAAATTTTGTAGCGTTATGGTCAAATTTGCAAGATCAAATCCGACGATATCCGCCCTTAAATTTTCGGAAAAATATTCATCGCGTACGATATAGGCGTTTTGTTCCTCTTTCATGGCCAAAATTTGCTCTAATGTTACCTTGCAGACGACCATATCGTCTTCTACATGCTCTACTTCGCCCATGCACTCGACTTTTACGCCGTTGTAAAGATTTAGAAAGTGCACCTGGCGGTTATCGTTTCGCACTCTGGCAAATACGGTCACTGCGTCCTCGCGCATAAAAGAGCTGTCGTTATACGTACCGTTCATCTGAAATATGATTCCTTCCGAATAAAGTTTAAAACTAGATTATAGTAAAAAATCCTTATTTTTTCATTTAATTACTGATATTTTGTATTAAACTTAATGTCGTTTTGGTGTAAAGATGTAGAAAAGAAGCACTAAGGGCGAGAGCTCGCCCTTAAATTTGCATGATTATAGTTTATCTGCGTTGTGAGATAGGTAGTCCGCGACGCCTGCGGTATCGGCTTTCATGCCTTTATCGCCTTTGTTCCAGCCGGCAGGGCAAACCTCTCCGTGTTCGTTCGTAAATAGCATCGTATCGACCATTCTTATCATCTCGTCGATGTTTCTTCCAAGCGGAAGGTCGTTGATAACCGCATGGCGAACGGTGCCGTCTTTATCAAGCAAGAAGCTACCGCGAAGCGCGACGCCCGCATCCTCTAAAAGTACGTCAAAACCACGAGCGATAGACTTCGTCATATCGGCTACTAGCGGGAAGCGAACTTGGCCGATACCGCCTTTGTTTACCGGAGTTTCTTTCCATGCGAAGTGAGAGAATTGGTTGTCCGTTGAAACGCCGATAACTTCGATACCGCGAGCTTTAAATTCGTCGTATCTTTTATCAAACGCGATGATCTCGCTAGGGCAAACGAATGTAAAGTCCATAGGGTAGAAAAATACTACCGCGCCCTTCTCGCCGATATTTTTATATAGGTTGAAATCATTTACGATCTGATTGCTTCCTAAAACCGCTGCAGCTGTAAAGTCAGGTGCTTTTTTTGTTACTAACATTTTTTCTCCTTAATAATTTTTATTTGTAGCGAAATTATATCATCTAAAAATTAAAAAGAGATAAATTTTATCTTTTGCAATGTTTCAAATTTTGCTCCGCAGTCAAAAGCAGATTTAGTATAACACGCTCATGGACGCCTGACATTTGTTTGCTAAATTTAGCGCTGGGCCAGGGTAAGCATAAAGCGCCCGCGCAGCTTAACTTACGGTTTATTTTTGTAGATTTATTTTCAGCGCGTCATGATTTTGTATGGTATTTGCGGTAGCATTTTTGTCTGCGTATTTAAACTGCAAACCATCAACTTAATAAATTCCGATTTTTACACCATATAACGTCGCATAAAACTTAAATTAAAAGCTACTTGTGAAGTTGCG
>JBHRQF010000138.1:0-4368 GCA_042645325.1 Campylobacter sp.
GTTTTTCTTATTGATAGTGTATTTAGCTATTCAAATTTCGCCGTTTTTTAAATTTCCGTACGTAAAAGATCGAGATTTGATTAAATTTAAAGCATTGATGGGCTTAGAAGGCAAAACTCTACTGATATATCGCAAGAAAGTTCCTGATGGTGTTTGTTTTAATAAGTGGCAGACTTGTATCTGTTATACGCATTTTATAAAAGCGGATAGGCCTTTTACTACAACGCAACAAACAATGACGCTAGATGGCTATGAGCTTGTTCCCAAGTCTGACTGTGTAGCGCAAACTAAAAATTTACATGAATTGAAGCTATCGTGGGCGGCTCCGTTTTATCACTATGCCGGCAGTCGGGAGTATTTGATTTATGGTTCGACTGAAAATTTAAACCTAACCGTGTTAATGAACGATAAAAGACAGATATGGCACAAAGAGGATCATATACCGTGGGGACAGCCGATAAAATATGATCATGAGGTGATTTTATATCCCGAGTTTAATATGATTCAAATAAATACTTTAGGGCATTATAGCGTGCGTTAAAAAGCTATCCTTAAACCCCAAAAAGCTATAATCTCACCCAAGGTATGGCAAGTGATTGCTTTTGCGTAGGCAAAAGAGGAAAGTCCGAGCTGCAATAAGACGGAGTTCCATCTAACGGATGGCTGGGGCGACCCAAGGGACAGTGTAACAGAAAGCAAACTACCGCTTCGGCGGTAAAGGTGAAACGGCGGGGTAAGAGCCCGCCAGCGCGGCGTGCAAGCGCGGCGGCTATATAAACCCAACTCGCAGCAAGAAGGGACGGTTTTGAGTCTTATGTCAAACCCTTCGCTAGAGCCAAATTGTAAAATTTGGAGTAGATAAATAATCACTCACGACAGAACTCGGCTTATCGCCATGCCTTTTTACTACTTTTATTTTATAAAGTTTTTAAATTTATGTGTTTTTACTGCGATAAACCGCTATCTTGACGGCGCGTTTTGCGAGGCTTGGGCAAATTTAAGCTGAGATTTGCAGCGGAGCGGCAGAGTAAAATTTGGTCAAATTTGACGAGGCGGAATTGGGTTTAAATTTGACGGCTACGGACAGGGTTTAAGTTTGAAACGGCGCAAGGCGCGTCCTATTTGATTTTAAATATCCCAAATTTCTAAAATTTGCGAACATAGGTCGCTAACGGTTAGCTTAAATTTAGATTTTTGTTCGTCGCTCGGTTCGTCTATGGCTTCAAATTTTCCAAACAGCTCGGCGACTTCAAGACAGCCTTCTATATCCAGATCAAATTTAACCAAATTTGACGCGCAAAGATATCCCGCGTCGTGGTTGTAAAAAGCGACCTTGCCGTCATCTAAACAGACAAGCCAAAGATCGCCTACGCCAGTATCTGCAAAGATATAAAACTCGCGCACTATCTCGCTCTTGCCTTCAAAGACAAAATTCGCTTCATCGTTAAATTTAGCTAGCTCGTGCTCCTTTAGCACTCTAAAATCGCCCGCTATTTCCGCGCCGAGTCTATTTTTTAAAGCGTTCTTTATAGCGTTTTTCGTCATATTTTTGCCTTTGCGGGATAAAATTTAGAAGGGAATTTGAGATAAAAAGCGCCGTAAATTTGAGAAATTATTTACGACGCTATATATTTTTTTACGTTTTTTAGTTTTTCTAGCTCTTTGCCGAGCTCGGTTCTGTTTTTTTGTATCAAATTTATCGCTGCACCCAGAAGCTCCTGAGCTTGCAGGGCATCATCTAGGCTGTCAAATTTACTAGGAGTCTCGCCCGCTAGTGCCGCGATAGCCTCCGCGTCATCGCTAGCTACGGCTATTTTTAGCTCATCCAGCCACATCGGCTTGCCCCGCGCCAGTCGTCTCTTTCCATGCTTCAAGCAGCTGTTTGGTTACACTCACGACCTCGTTTAGGCTCTGCTCGTCGTTGTTTATATTTGCCATTGACAGTAGCTGGATCTGCCTCGTATAAAGGCCGCTTAGATAGTGTGCGATGCTACCTTGGTTGTAGTCTAGCGAGTTTAAAAGCTCGATAAAGATGGCGTTCGTGCGGTTTATGAAATATACTTTTTTCTCCACGTCGTTATCTTGCATCGCTTTTCTAGCTCTAAAAATAAATCTCAAAACGCCCTCGTAAAGCATCTCGATAAGCTTGGTAGGCGACTCGATGCCGCCTACAGTATTTTGCGAATACGCCGCGTGTGCAGTGTTGTATTGCATAAATTTACCTTTTTATTTCTTGTTATATTCGGCTTCGATCATCGATTTTAGTGACGAAAAGTCGTTGTTTAGCTTGCTGATGATCTTGTCGTATGCCAAAAATCGCTCTTCCATCGTGGCGTATTTTGCGTCCAGCGACTTTTGCGTTTTTTCTTTTTCTGAGTCCAGCGACTTTTTCTCGTCGATCAGGCTTTGGTTGTACTTGGTTAAAGAGCCGTCTTTTGAGTTGATTAGTCTATCTACGGCTTTTTTAGCCGATGCAAATATCCCGTTTACGGTCGTGTTTTTCGGCGTTACGGTTGATTCGCTAAAGCCCACTGCATTTAGCGCTGCGGCAGAGCCTTTTATGCTTATCGCCGTACCGTTTGTAGTTTTTAGCGATATGCCGTCTTCGTTTGCGGTTAGAGTCGCTTGTATGCCCGATATCCCGGCGTCGTTTATAGCTTTTAGCAGCGCTAGCGCGTTTTCTTTTGCCGAATTTGACGCAGGCGTAGCGGCTAAATTTATCTTTTTGCCGTTTATCACTAGATCATCGCCGCCGATAGTGAGCGCGCCGCTATCTACCGGTTTTGAGCTAAGAACCTGAGCCGTGCCGTAGGTAGTGCCGCCAGCAAATATCTTTTGGACGCTTTGCAAATCCTCATCTAGTTTTTTGCTGAGTTTTGAGCTATCTAGCTCTAGCAGGCCTTCTTTATTTAGGCTTAGACCGTAGTCGGCTAAATTTGCCGTCTTTGTTACGTTATCTTTCGTGTAGGTCTGATTGCCGAATAAAATTTTATTTAGCGTCGATTTTATCGTATTTATCTCGCTGACGCCCTGGAAAGTGCCCGATTTTTTCGTGTCCGAATCATAATCGGTAGCGACTTTTAGGTTGTTTACGAGGTTGTTGTACGCCGTTACCATGCTTTGCATGCTCTCTTTTATCGCGCTCGTATCCTCTTTGATGCTAAAAGTCGTCTTGCCCGTATCTTTTAGTTTTATCGTCATTCCCAAATTTAGATCTTTTACCTCGTTACCGCTTCGCTTTATCGTGATACCGTTATACACAAACTCGGCGTCTTGCGCGGTTGATATTTTATTATTTGCGATGTTTGCGCTATCCCAGCCTAATTTTTGCAAAACGTCGTCCGCACCGGTTAGGGCCGTACCGTCACTATCGACATTTGTTATCTCGACTTTATTTTCTGCGCCCGTTTCTTTTGACTGCAATATAAGCTGATACGGATCTTCGCCGCCAACCTTCATCGCTTTTGCCGAGACGGCGCCGTTTGTGACCTCGTTTATTTTATCGGCTAGCTCTTCTAGCGTAGTGGAGTTTTTAACCTCGATTTTATAGGTTTGGTCTCCGACTTTTATACCAAAGGTTCCGTTTTTGCCGATAAACGAGCTTGAAGTGGCAAATTTGGTGCTTTGATAAACGTCTTTTTTGGCTAGTTGCTTAACATCTATGTCGATATCTTGTACTGCGACGCCCGCACTCACGCTTATATCTGCGCTCTTTCCATCTGAGCTAGTGGTTCTTTTTTGATATGAGCTATCGTCTGCTAGGGTTGAAACCGAGGATCGAAAGGTGCCGATCAGCGTTTTTAGAGCCGTTAGATCTTTTTGTTTTGTCGCGTTTGCCGTGATTTTAGCGGTTACGGGTTTTATCTGACCCGCTTCGTCAGCAGCTTTTAGCTTATCTATAACGTCTTGCGTTAAAACTTGGCTACCAAAGCCAAGCGAAGAAACTTTACCTAGTGCCATTTTTAGCTCTCCTTGTCAAATAAAACTCCGACCGCCTCTCTAAAATATTCGCTTAGTTTCATTGCCTGTTCGGTCGGGATTTTGCGGATTACTTCGCCGGTTTTCATCTCCATGACGTTTACGTACATCGCGCCTATCTTATCATTATAACCAAAACGTATGCTAGTGCCTAGATCTTCCATTTGTTTATTTAGCTTTTCCGTGGCTTCTTTTACTTCTTTGCTTAGCGTTTCGTTATTTTGCTCGGTTAAATTGCGCGTCGTATCTTGCTGAATCTGCGTCCTTTCGACCTCTCTGGTTTGCGTAGAGCTTTGTGCATGCGAGCTTGTAGCTACGTTTGCTATCGGTTGGCTCGCTACTTTGAAAATTTCCATATTTTCTCCTTTAAATATTTGCTAGCTTCTATAT
>JBHRQF010000139.1:0-4336 GCA_042645325.1 Campylobacter sp.
ATATTAAGTTTTTATTTTAAGCTTAATTAAAAGATAGTATAATTTCATAAATTTTATCTCAAATTTAGGAGCGAACATGGATATAGTCGAGAGATTTTTACGCTATACAAAGATCAACACAACGACAAACCGCGAAGCGGGCGCGGCGGGCGTGATGCCATCAAACGAAACCGAGCACGACCTGGCAAAGCTGATAGAAAGCGAGTTAAAAGAGCTTGGCTTGCAAAATATAAAAAGACGAGAAAACGCCATAACTACGGCCGTTTTGCCGTCAAATTCCGCTAAAAAGCTGCCGTCCGTGGCATTTTTCGCACACCTTGATACGAGCGCGGAGCAAAAAAACGACACTAAAGCGCAAATTGTGCGCTACGAGGGCGGCGACGTCACGCTAAACAAAGAGCTAGGCATAACCCTTAAACAAAGCGAATTTCCCGAGCTTGCTAACTACATCGGAGACGATCTCATCGTGACAGACGGCACCAGCCTGCTAGGCGCGGACGACAAGGCCGCTATCGCCGCCATCGTAAACGCCGCGCAGTTTTTCATACAAAACCCGCAAATAAAGCATGGCGACGTGACGTTTGGCTTTTTACCCGACGAGGAGCAAGGCCTGCGCGGGGCCAAGGCGCTTGACGTCTCGGAGATCAAGGCCGACTTTGCCTACTGCCTTGATTGCTGCGGTATAGGCGAGCTGATTTACCAAAACTGGAACGCCGGCGACGCGGTCGTGACCTTCGTCGGGCAGTCCGCGCATCCGATGAATGCCAAGGGCAAGCTAGTAAATTCATTGCTACTCGCGCACAAATTTGTCTCGATGCTACCCGGCGGCGAAGCACCTGAATACACCGACGGCGTCGAGGGCTACTACTGGGTCAAGGAGCTATCTGGCAACAGCGCAAAGACCGTGCTAAAGCTCGACGTTCGCGAATTTAACGAGGCAAAATATGCGCAGCGCATGGCCTTTTTACAAGATCTTTCCGACTCGTTTGCTAAAATTTACGGCACGCACAGAATTCAAATCAGCCTAAAAGACCGCTATAAAAACGTATTTAACTACCTAGCGGACGGCGAAAACAGCCTGCCCGTTGTCGCGGCCAAGCAGGCCTACGCACGCCTAAATATCGAGCCAAAAGTGATCCCGATGCGAGGCGGATACGACGGCGCCGTCATCTCGGAAAAAGGCGTACCGTGTCCGAATCTCTTTACCGGCGCGCACAACTTTCACTCCATCTACGAGTACCTGCCGGTAAAATCGCTACGCGCAGCCAGCAACGTCGTCTGCGAGATCGTAAAAATCATAGCCGAGAAATAAACCGGGTCAAATTTGAGGGCGACTTCGCTCTCAAATTTGCGTCTCGTCGCCCTCATATCGCTATTTTTACGCCACCCAGACCCGTCCCATTACGACGCTAGCCCAAATTTACGTCAAATTTAACCCTCTCGCCCGAATTTAAGCTCGCTTTGCGTAAAATGCAAAAGCAAATTTAAATAGGAGCAAATTTGATGAAAAAGATATTTTTACCGCTAATCGCCGCTTCGGTTTTGGCTGTAGGCGCCGATATAAACGCGCTGCAAAAGGAGTGCGACGGCGGAAACGTCGTAAGCTGCTATGAGCTTGGCGTCTTGTACGACAACGCTAGGGAAGGAGCCGCGCAGGACTATCAAAAGGCGGCCGAGCTCTACTCAAAAGCCTGTGAGCTAGGCAGCGGCTCAGGCTGCTCAAATTTGGGCTTTTTATACGACAACGGAAGCGGCGTGGCGCAGGATAGCAAAAAAGCCGCCGAGCTTTACGCAAAGGCGTGCGATATGGGCGATGAAGCGGGCTGCTCAAATTTGGGCTTTGCCTACGCAAACGGACGAGGCGTGAAGCAAGACTACGCAAAGGCTAGCGAATTTTACGCCAAAGCCTGCGACATGGGTAACGGCGGCGGGTGCTACAACCTAGGCAACCTATATGCGCAAGGACGAGGCGTAAAAGAGGACAAAAACGCGGCCGAAAAATACCTCAAAAAAGCGTGCGATATGGAGCCGGAGCTAGCCTGCGACCGATATAAAGAGTTTATCCAAAGATAGCACGGCTGCCTTTGCACGGCAAATTTGACTCGGTAAATTTGATAGTAAAATTTGCCGTTTTAGCCTTAAATTTTAGCGGCAAGCTGCACGTATAAACATCTCTCGCAAAAACCAAATCATGAGCCAGGACGACTGGCATCGCCCCGGCAAACGCAAAGTCGGCAAGGCGCCGACTTTATCAAATTTAACTCTAAATTTAGAGCATAAAAAATGCTATAACACACACGGCTATCGCCATCGCCGGGGCCGTTCGCTTGGCTATCTCGACCGGGCTAACCATCGCTAGACCCGCGCACACGATCGCTGCACCCGCGATAGGAGACGACGAGCGGCCTAGTGCGCCTGAGATCGCAGCAGCCATACCTAGCTTATCTTGCGCGAAGCCAAGGTCTGAGGCATGCACGGTGATAGCCTGGTTAAACGCCATAGTAGCCGCGTCGCCTGAGCCTGTAACCGTACCCATGAGATACGGCACGAACGTACCGCCGTAGCGCACGAACTCCTGAGAGTGTTTTAACCACTCGGTGACCGCGTCGATCGCTCCGCAAGCCTTTAGGCCCGCGACGAAAACGCCCGCTGCGATGATGATACCCATGACCTCGGCGTAGGCGCTACCCATACCGTTAAAAAACTCTTTAGTGATCTTCTCAGGGCTCGTCCACGTGATGAAAACCGCGATGATAGCGCCAAGGATCATAGCCTCGGCCACGCCCATCTTCGTCCATGCCAGCCACGAAATTTTATTTAAACCCGTACCGCCGACGACTAGGATAACTAGCGGGATGAGAGGCGCTAGAGCAAATAGCAAATTTACCTTCGTCTGCGTCGCTTCGCCCGCGTTGCTTGTAGATTTAGACGAGAAATCCTGCCCTTTTTGATAATCTTTAAAGATAATCGCCGTCATGCTAATCACGATCAAAACGACGATACCGGCAGCAACGGCATTTGGAAACTGAACGCCGATGACGTCTTGGACGGTGTAGGCTTCATTTGTCTTTTTTACCATATCGGTTACGAAGATGTTGTGCGCCGAGCCAGGGCTTAGCACGCCGCCAAACGTACCCGCAAACACAGCCGCTCCCGCCATCGCAGGACGTACGCCAGAGGCCATCAAAAGCGGTATCATCGTAGCCCCCACCGCAGCCGAGCAGCCCGCTGCCGACGGTATAGCGATATTGATAAAATAAGTCAGCACGAATGTAGCCGGAATCAGCAAAAATCCGATATTTTTCATCGGCTTCGTAAGTAGCAAAACTAGGTGCTGGTCGCACTTAGTCACCTTCATAACGTAGGCAAAGCCCATGCTGGCGCAAATCGCCTTGATAAGGCCGGCCGAAGTCATCGACTTCGTAAAGCTCTCAAGCGCTCCGAGCGGATTTAGACAGATGACGCAGAGTACGAGTCCCACGCCGATGAGCACGGTTTTGGTCTCTCTTTTTTTGACCAATAAAAACACGACGGCGATCAAGCCTATGACCGCACAGATTAGCTTAGCAGTAGCCATTTTGTCCCCTTTCGTTTTGTGTTTTATAATTATTTCAAATTTAGATCAAATTTGCGCCGCTTGGGTTTTGCGCGCTAGTTTCAAGTCAAATTTAATCTTTTTATTTTTGTCGCCGATCGATGCCAAATCCAAATTTGAAGGCTTTTCTAAAACCGTTTCAAATTTGAAATTTTCGTCAAATTTGCCGAGTTTAGTAAGGCTCGTTAAATTTGAGCATGGGCCCAAACGGTTAAAATTTAAAGCTCTCGCCGACTTTTATGAGCTCGGTTTCTTTTTGATACGCCATTTTTAAAACCGGGCTATTTTCCATGCCCATCACGGTTGCGTTTTCGCCCTTTATCCTTAGAGCCGTACCTTCAGGTAGCGCATAGATCAGGCTTTTTTGATTTACTATCAAAAACTCCTCCAGCCTCTCCTCCCTGCTTTCGCCGTTGTGTCCGGCGATCTTGCCGCTGATAAAGTGCGGATTTATCTGATGCGGGAAGATATTTAACGCGTCAAAGCTCTTTGGCATGATGATAGGCATGTCGTTTGTCGTCATCATCGTGCTTCCAGCGACGTTTGCGCCCGCACTCCAGCCAAAATACGGCACTCCCGCCTCCACTCTTTGTCTGATGGCTTCGACTAAATCAAATTTATAAAGATAGTAAAGTAGCGCAAAGGTGTTTCCGCCGCCGATGCAGATGGCTTTAGCTTCGGCTACGGCGCGTTTTGGATCGCTAAATTTATGGATGGATGCGATATTTTTGTACTCCAGGC
>JBHRQF010000140.1:0-4333 GCA_042645325.1 Campylobacter sp.
AAATTTAACCCCGAATAAAAGTAAATTCTACTAAAATAGCCACAGATTTCGTACGAAAATCGGTTGGTTAGCCGCGCTAGGTTTTAGAAGCGCAAGCTAAATTTATTTAGACGAAAACCAAGCCGAATGCGAAAATTTAAATCAAAAACGAAAGAGTCAGGTGGAACTAGTCGAGTTTTTCGCGCCCGAGCGCGTCATCACCTTTATGCTACTGTTTGCGCGTATCGGCGGGCTGATGTTGTTTTTCCCGTTTTACGGGCATGAGCAGATACCCATGAGCGTCAAGACCGCGTTTTCGTTTTTACTCACGCTATTTTTGTTTCCGCTTGCTAGCATTAAAAACGGCGAAATTTACTATCTAGCCGTCGAGATCGTGAGCGAGGCGGCGCTGGGTGTTTGCGCGGGGTTGCTGCTTCACATCGTTTTTGCTAGTTTGCAGCTAGCAGGCGAGCAGATATCGATGATCATGGGCTTTTCGATGGCTACAGTGCTAGATCCGCAGACGGGTATCAGCTCGCCCGTGATCTCAAATATCATAAATTTCCTCGCTCTTATGACATTTTTGGCCTTCGATGGGCATCATCTTATCCTGCTTTTTATCTCAAATTCTCTTACGCACATTCCGCTGGGCGGCTTTTACCCGAGTTCCGATATCGTGCAGTACGCCTCAAAGTCCATGATAAATTTATTTACTTTTGGATTCATCATTTCTTTCCCGATTTTGGCGCTTTCGCTGCTTTCTGATTTGATTTTTGGCATGCTCATGAAGACGATGCCGCAGTTTAACCTGCTAGTCGTGGGCTATCCGATCAAGATCACGATCGGCTTTGCCGTGCTGATCGCAATACTAGCTGGTATGATGGAGCTTTTTAGGCAGCTGGTGCTTCGCGTTATCAACGACCTTCCGTCGCTATTTTTCTAAAACTAAGCTTGAAGTAATGGAAAATATCTTAAAATATGCTCTTTAGGTTTATAAAAGGAGACTTCGTGAAAATCGTCATCATAAACGAAAATCCGGCCGTATCGCGCCTTGCTACGTTAGCGCTTGATAAAATCGGTCTTGAATACGCTCAGATCGGCAACGCCGGCGAGCTTGACGGTCCTTGCGACGTGCTTATCGTAGATAGCGACTCGGACGCTAAGGATATGAACCTAAAACAATTTGCAAACAAAATTTTATATCTTTCTTCTAAAAACGCCCCAACTTTCGAAGGTGCCGATAGGATACTGCCAAAGCCGTTTTTACCGACAGAATTTATAACTATCGTAGAGGATCTAGCGAGCAAGACAAAGAGTGCCGAGCAGCCTGTTGCGACGAACGATGAAACCGCCGAAGTGTCGGTCGAGGGATTTGAGTTTATAGATGATCCAACTGGGGATGTATTTGAAGACGAGATCTTGGAGGCGGACGCGAGCGAGTTTAAGCTGGATGACGAATTTGACGATGATTTGCAGGGGGCACCAGTGAAAGATGGCGCCTTTGACGAGCTAAACGAGATCGTAAAAGCAATCGACGATATGGATGAGCTAAGCGAAAAGCTCGAAGGCAATGAGCTGGATTTAGACGATGCGGACGATGAGCCGACGGAGTTTGACGAGTTTGAAATCGCCGCAAAAGACGATAAATTTGACGATATTTCTACTGATTTGGATATGCCGGATGAGCTTCTTGGTGGCAAATTGGAGATAGCCGACGAGCCTGAACTCGGCGCGGCAGAGCTTGTTGTAGATGGCGAAGACAAGCATGAAGAGATTGATGATAAATTTGAGCTTGATTTTGACGGTAGTATCGAGGATATCAAGCATCAAATCGATGAAATAGACAAGATGGACGAGCTGTCAGAAAATTTGGATACAGACGACGAGTCTTTGGATGCTAAATTTGAAACAGCGGACGAGCCTGAAGCTTTGCAAAGCCTTGAGCAAGCGGAAGATGACGATAAATTTGCAATAGAAGAAGCTGAGGAGCAAGAGGATATCTTCGCCGATATGGATATGAAATCCGACGAGCCCGACGAGCAAGAGGTGCAGGTCAAAAATAGCGCCTTGGGCGATGAGTTTTTGCTAGACGATATGGACGTAGCGGGCGAGGTGGAGAAAGAGGATTTTGCGAGCGAAGAAAATTTGACGCAAGATGCTTTGGATGATGAGCTTACGGATGATATTTTTGCTGTAGAGGAGCAAGGCGAGACGGAAATAAGCTCCGAGCAAGAAGAACAAGAAATCGGCGAGCCTGAAGCCATGCAAAATGAGCCTGAAATAGAGCCGCAGATTGATCCGAGCGAGTACGGCGATATCGAGCAAATCAGCGAAAAAGATATGGCATTAGCACTTAATGAGAGCGGATTTGTGGGCGGCGAGGTGGTAAATTTAGGCTCGCAAAAAGCTCAAACGGCCTCAAAAATAGACGAGCTTAAGGCTCAAATTTCAGACGCGGTAGCTAAAAATCTAGAAAATTCGCTGCAAGACGGCGAACTACGAGAAGCTCTAAAAAATCTCAACATAAAAATCAATATAAGCTTCGAGGAAAAGTAGTTGAAGGGGCAAATTTTAATTATCTCCGGCCCTAGCGGTAGCGGCAAAAGCACGCTTTTAAACCGTCTTTTAAAAGAGGAAAACGATCTTTATTTTTCGATATCAAGCACTACAAGGGCGCCGAGGCAGGGCGAGGTCGAGGGTGTGAATTATTATTTTATAGGCGAAGACGAGTTTAAAAAAGGTATAAACACGGACGAGTTTTTGGAGTGGGCGTGCGTGCACGGCAACTACTACGGCACCTCGCTAAAGCCTGTTTTAAAGGCGCTTGAAGAGGGCAAAATAGCTATTTTTGATATTGATGTGCAAGGTTTTAATATCGCAAAATCAAAATTTGCCCAAAATATCACCTCCGTTTTTATTACGACAGCTAGCAAAAACGAGCTAAAATCAAGGCTACAAAATCGCGGTACCGATAGCGCGGAAACCATCGAAAAGCGGCTGATAAATGCGGTTGGCGAGATGGAGCATATCTTAGAGTATGATTATTTTTTGATAAATGATGATCTGCAAAGCTGCTATGAAAATTTGCGCGGGATTTTGCGCTCGATGCGCCTAAAAACGTCAAATTTAGACGCAAAAGAGATTATTAACAAATGGAATAATTGATAAAATTATGCTAATATAACGAAAATCAAAAGGAGAAAAAATGGGTCCAAGCGTCCAACAATTGCTTATTATTTTACTTATCGTGGTCTTGCTTTTTGGAGCGAAAAAGATCCCCGAGCTCGCAAAAGGCCTAGGTAAGGGAATAAAGAGCTTCAAATCGGAAATGGAAGACGATAAAAAAGCTGAGAACGTAGAAAAAGTAGAAGAGAAAAAAGAAGAAACTGCAACCGCCGCAAAGACTGAAGATACGGCTAAAAACGCGTAAGGAAAGGCGTTGAAAAAAAGCGTAATAAACGAGATAAAAGGCGCCGTGGACTTTGACTTTGCGCTGGAAAAGCCAAAAGATAAGGGCTTGGCACACTACGCGATGCCTACTTTTAGCCTGGCAAAACAGCTCAAAAAATCTCCCGTAGCCATAGCCGCCGAGCTAGCGTCTAAATTTGAAAATAGCGAAGTTTTTGAGGCGACGGCGCTAAACGGATATATAAATTTTAAATTAAAGCCGGGCTTTTTAGATAAATTTGCCTCCGCTAGCCTTGCGAGCCCGAGCGAGTTTGCAAAAGGCGGCGGAACTAGCGGCGAGAAAATTTTGCTCGAATACGTCAGCGCAAACCCGACCGGCCCGCTTCACATCGGGCATGTTAGAGGTGCGGTTTTCGGCGATACGCTAGCTCGCGTCGGGCTTCACATCGGCGAAAATATCGCGACTGAATACTACATCAACGACGCAGGCAATCAAATCGAGCTTCTAGGCACGTCCATTTCGCTTTGGGCGCGCGAAAATTTATTCGGCGAAAATGTGGCGTATCCGGAGAAATTTTACCGCGGCGACTACATTGGGCCCATCGCAAAAGAAGCGCTTGAAAAATTCGGCAAAGAGATATTTTACGACGAGAGTCGAAATCTCGAACTGGCTGAGTTTGGCAAGGATAAAGTGCTTGTTTTGATCAAGCAAAATTTAGCCGACGCGCAAATTTTCATCGATAACTGGGCTAGCGAAAAGAGCTACTATGACAAGCTCCCCCTCACGCTAGAACGCCTAAAAAGCGAGAACGGCATCTACGAGAGCGAGGGTAAAATCTGGCTAAAATCAAGCGAAGTCGGCGACGAAAAAGACCGCGTCATAGTGCGCGAAGACGGTCGCGGCACGTATCTAGCCGGCGACGTGGTATATCACGACGATAAATTT
>JBHRQF010000141.1:0-4319 GCA_042645325.1 Campylobacter sp.
TAGCTATATCTTAACTATTTTTCGTTAAAATCCGCAATTAAAAATTCTCGGAAAAAATATGGAAAAAAAATATAGACCAAACGTCGCGGCGGTCATACTCGCGCCTTCTTATCCGTTTGATTGCAGGATATTTATCGCGCAAAGGTGTGATATGACGGGTATCTGGCAGTTCCCGCAGGGCGGCATAGACGAGGGCGAGACGCCGCAAGAAGCTCTAAAAAGAGAGCTAAAAGAGGAGATAGGCACGGATGAAATAGACGTGCTTAGCGAGTATCCGCAGTGGCTTAGCTACGACTTCCCCGAGGGCACGACGAGTAGGAAATTTTATAATTTTGACGGGCAGACGCAAAAGTATTTTTTGGTGCGGCTAAGGCCTAGCGCGAAGATCAATATAAATACCAAAAAACCCGAATTTAACGAGTATAAATTTATAAACTCAAGCGAGGTTTTAGGCGACGTAAACCACTTCAAAAAGCCGATTTATAGCAAGGTTATCGGCTACTTTAAAGAGAAAGGATTTATCTAATGTTAATCGTCCAAAAATACGGCGGCACGAGCGTAGGGACGCTTGAGCGGATAGAAAACGTCGCCGCTAGAGCGATAGAGGCTAAAAAAAGCGGAGCGGACGTCGTAGTCGTGGTTTCGGCTATGAGCGGCGTGACTAATCAGCTGGTGGAGTACGCCGAGCATTATACGAAGGCTCCCGACGGAGTGGCGATGGATATGCTGCTTAGCTCCGGCGAGCGCGTTACCTGCGCGCTTTTAACGATAGCGCTGATAAATTTAGGCTATCCCGCAGTTGGTCTAAGCGGTAGGCTAGCAGGCATCATAACAGATAGTGTGCATACCAAGGCTAGGATCGAGGCGATAGATACTAAGCGTATGAAAGAGGAGCTAAAGGCAGGCAAGATAGTCGTCGTAGCGGGCTTTCAGGGTATAGACGAAAAGGGCGACGCGACAACTCTGGGACGAGGCGGTAGCGACCTTAGCGCAGTGGCGATCGCAGGCGCGCTAAATGCGGATCTTTGCGAGATTTACACCGACGTAGACGGAGTTTATACAACCGATCCTCGCATCGAGCCAAAGGCTAAAAAGCTAGATAAAATCAGCTACGACGAGATGCTAGAGCTTGCCAGCCTAGGCGCAAAGGTGCTGCAAAACCGCTCGGTTGAGCTAGCTAAAAAGCTAAACGTAAATTTAGTCACCAGAAGTAGCTTTAATCACAACGAAGGAACACTAATAACAAAGGAAGAGAGTATGGAAGCAGTGCTAGTAAGCGGTATCGCGCTAGATAAAAATCAAGCTAGAGTAACTTTAAGAGGCGTGGTCGATAAGCCGGGCATCGCGGCTGAAATTTTCACCGCGCTTGCGGAAAAAAACATAAACGTGGATATGATAATCCAAAACGTAGGTCAAGACGGTACGACGAATCTCGGCTTTACCGTACCGCAAAACGAACTTCACGTCGCAAAAGAGTGCATGGATAAACTAAGCGCGTCGAGGGAAATTTTATACAACGACGAGATAGTTAAGGTCTCAGTCGTAGGCGTAGGCATGAAAAGCCACACCGGAGTGGCGTCCTTGGCGTTTCAAACGCTAGCAAACGAAGGTATAAATATCCAAATGATCTCGACTAGCGAGATAAAAATCTCGATGATCGTCGATCAAAAATACGGCGAGCTAGCAGTTCGCGCACTACACGAAGCTTATAAACTCGATAAATGAGCGATTTTATAAAATGGACGCTCGAGGCGATCCGCGAGGAGGGCTCGCTGATGAGCTGGATGGAGGAGAGGCGCACCGAGTGGACGCCCTTGCTCGCCTCGAAGCTCAAATTTTTACTAGAAGGGCGCGCGTTTATTTTGATAACCGATAGCGAGCGCGGCTGGTTTGAGGAGTATTTTTTAAAAAATATAAACAAACCTACGAACGCTCGCCCGGTGCTACCTTTTTTTTCGCTAAAGGCGCTTTATCCCTCTTTTGAAAATATCGGCTCAAAAGAGGAAGTCTCGCTGCTTTTAGATATGCTTAGTCTTGCTTTTCCAAACGGTTACGTGTTTTTTTACGTCGGCAAAAGCGCGGAAAAAAGCTCGCAGATCGCCAAAGGCAAGGACGATAGCTACATGTGGCTTTTTGACGAGCAGGCGCAAAATAGCTTTTATCTTAGCTCCTCCGACGGCGCGCTAGATATCAAGCTTTTGTCGCTGTTTAGGCTCTTTGATAAGAGCATAGACGCTGCTTTATTTGCGAAAGTAACGCTTTAGTCTATGCGAAGCAAAATCGTAATCACGAGCGATTTTGAAGCCTTAAAAGAGGAAATTTTAGGGCTTTACGGCGTAAATTCAGTTAGATTTTTTTTCGCCGAGGACTTTTTGCTAGAAAACGCAAAAGAGGTCGCCGCCGAGGCCTATATCGCCGAGAGCGAGCCTAAACTACTGGTTTTAGGCGCTAAAAATTTCCGCGTCGAGGCTCAAAACTCTCTACTAAAAATCATCGAAGAGCCTCCTAAAAATATCTTTTTTATCATAGCCTGCGAGTCGAAAAATATGCTCCTGCCGACCGTTCGCTCGCGCCTAGTTACCGAAAGTAGACTCGAAAAAAAGCAACGCGAAAAAACGGGACTAGATTATAAACGTCTGGAACTAAAAGAAATTTGCGCGTTTATTGATGAAAAATCAAATCTCGAGCGCTCCGAGAAGCTCGGTAAAAACGACCTAAAAGAGCTAATCGCCGCCATAGCTCTCGAGGCTACGGCGCAGGGGGTCAAATTTAGCGCTGAAGAGCTTGAGTATTTTTTCAAAGCCGTGCGCCTGGCCGAGCTAAATACCAAAACCCACGCGCTCCTTACGCCGATACTTCTTATGATTTACGAAAAAGGGCTTAGATGAAAATTTTTAAAATTAATCCGCAAACTGATTTTAACGAGATTTGCGAGATTATCCGTCCTAGCGACGAGGGGCGAAATTTGATGAAAAAAAAGTCGGCGATCAACTTTTTTTTGATTAAAGATTTGCGCTCGCCGGCCGCAAATATCCTAAAGCAAGACGCGCTAAGCGTGGGCGCGGAGCTCGTGACTAACCGCGACGTGATTCTGGGCGGAGCAAATTCGGCCGCGCTTTTAATGGCTACCGATGCGCAAGTTCTTGCGCTTGCCAAAAAAGAGTCCGCTCAGGATTTCGGGCTAAAAAATTTGGCTAAATTTTTAAAATCTCCGTTCAAAAAACCGCAGCGTGCGCAGATAATGGGCGTCGTAAACGTAAATGAAGATAGCTTTAACGCCGCAAGCCGCGTAAACGAAAAAAGCGGTATAGCTCGCATCGAAGAGATGATCGAGCAGGGTGCGGAGTATATCGACGTGGGTGCGGTTAGCTCCAGGCCTGGTAGCAAATACGTCGGACGCGAGGTCGAATTTGCCAGGCTGGAAAAGATAGTAGCCGAAATTTACCGTCTAAATTTGCACGAAAAAGCGATATTTAGCCTAGATAGCTTTGATGCGTACTGCCTAGAATACGCGCTAAATCACGGCTTTAAGATGATAAACGATATCACGGGCGACGTTAGCCTCTGCTCTCTAGCGGCGCGGTACGGCGCGAGCTACTGCCTCATGCATATGCAAAATAGCCCCGAAAATATGCAAGATAACCCGCATTATGGTGATTTGCTAGGCGAGATAGACGCGTTTTTCGAGGCTAAGATTGCCGCAGCGCAGAATTTTGGATGCCGCGATATCGTGCTTGACGTGGGAATCGGCTTTGGCAAGACGGCGGAGCAAAATATGATTTTGATAAAAAATTTAGAGCATTTTTTGCGTTTCGGTTTGCCGATCTTGGCGGGCGCAAGCAGAAAATCAGTCATAAATTTTTATAGCCCTAGCGAGATAAAAGACCGCTTGCCGGGTAGCCTCTATCTGCATTTGGAGGCCTTTAGAAACGGCGCGCAGATCATCCGTACGCACGACGTGGCCGAGCATGCGCAGATGTTTAGGCTGGAAAGCGCGATGAGAAAGCTCGCGGCGTGGTAAGGGTGAAATTCGGGCGATTTGCAAAAACTAGGAGGTAAAATGAAAAATCTATTGCCCCCGCTATGGATCAAATTTCCGCATATCTCAGCGTTTAGCATCGGCTGGAGGATGGGCTACGGCGAGGATTATAAGGTTAAATTTAACGATTGGTTTAAGGCTCTTAGCGAAGACAAGCGGCGCGAGTATATGCGTCTTTTCCCAGAGCCTGCGACGTGGCGCGGATACTGGGACGATGCGGCGGGCGAGGACGAGAGCGCGCTGATTACAAACGGTGAGGATTTTTTAATCGACATCTGGG
>JBHRQF010000142.1:0-4304 GCA_042645325.1 Campylobacter sp.
TTAATTACAAATTTTTAATATCAAGGTTAGCATGCAATTCAAATTCACTTCGCCAGCTCAAAAATCTCTTTGATATTTTCCTTCGTGTAGAGCTTGTCTTTGCGCCAGTTTACCGCGTAGTCGTAGGCTAAATTTACGACCTCGTCTAGCGTTTCGCCCTCTATGCCGACGGCTTTTAGGCTAACCGGAGCGCCGATTTTACTAAGCCACGCTTTAAAGGCGGCGATGCCTTCGTCCGCCGAATTTACGCCGAAAATCTCCCGCGCAAAACGCTCGAAAGCACTCAAATTTCGGCTCTTGTACCATTTCATCCACGCTGGCATTATAACTGCTAGACCCGCTCCGTGCGCGCAGTTTACGACCGCGCTCATGGCGTGCTCGAGCATGTGGTTTGGGTAGGAGTAGCCGTGCGTGCCGACGTAGGTTAGGCCGTTTAGTGCCATCGTCGCCGCCCAGGCAAACTCGGCTCTGGCATCGTAGTTATCGGGACCAGCTAGTAAAATTTCAGTCGTTTTCGTCACGGTTTTGATGTTGGCTTCGATGTAGAGATTGATGATGTCAGGTTGCACTTTAGCTGTGAAGTACCCCTCTATGCTGTGCGCGATGACGTCGGCGGCGGAGTAGGCTAGGTACTCACGGCTCACGCTAGCTTGCAGCTGCGGGTTTACGACCGAGACTAGCGGATATAGCACGTCGCCGTGGATGGAGAATTTTTGCTTCGTAGCTTCGTTTGTCACGACTGCGCCCGAGTTCATCTCGCTGCCCGTCGCCGCAAGGGTTATAATGTCAAAGATTTTTAGCGCTCGGCTCGGATCCTTGCCCGTGAAAAAGTCCCACACGTCGCCCTCATATATCGCGCCTGCGGCGATGGCTTTGGCGCTATCTAGACAGGAGCCTCCGCCTACGCTTAGCACGCTATCGGCGTTAAATTTCCTAGCTAGCTCGATGCCTTCGTAAACTTTGCTTAGCACGGGGTTGCTGATTATGCCGCCAAGCTCTATAAACTCTATGCCGTTTTCTTTTAGGCTTGCTGCCACTGCGTCAAAGAGTCCGTCTTTTTTGATGCGGTCGCTGCCGTAGATCAGTAGGGCTCTTTTAGCGTCAAATTTGCGCATATAAAGCCCGATATTTCGCTCTTTGTCTCTGCCGAATTCTATTTTTGTGGGGTTGTGAAAAGTGAAGTCAAACATCTCGTTCTCCTTAAAATTTTAGCCTCATTATAGCGATAAAAGCTAAAATTTAAGTAGAACGAGATTTGAGGATCAGCGCTTATTCGCGCAAATTTCCAAAGTATTTGTCGTCGTTTTTCTCGACGTGCTTGATGTTAAAATGGACGAATTTATATCCGCCAAAAAGCGCCAAAACCCAAAGAAAAAGAAAAACTATCGCTTCTATCATTTTTATCCTTAATATGCGTGATGATCGTGCTTGATCTCATTGGCCGTGATCTTTTTGCTATCCATCGCGCGCCAAACGACGAAAATATAGCCCAAAACAAACGGCACTAGCAGGCTCACGTAGGCCATGACGTTTAGCGTGTAGTGGCTAGAGCTTGCGTTTTTGATCGTGAGCGAGCTTTGTAAATTTGAAAACGACGGATAAAACGCCGTGTCCGCAAGGCCTGATATCAAAAATAGTCCCGTAACCGTTAGCACTACGCCCGCGCCGTAAGGCACTACGCCGTAGATGCTTGTCGTAAACGCGCCCTTAAATATACCAAAAAGCACGAGTCCGACGCCTATAACTATCATCGCAGCCACAAGCGGCATCTGGAGTAAATTTAGAGCGTATTTAAAGCCCACTAGGCTCACTACGCCGCTCTCGTCGTAGGCAAAACCGGCTTTGGTAAATATCCAAGCGATGAAGATTAAAAAGAACGGTAAAAAGAAAATAGTATTTTTTAGCACCGCTTTTCTGGCATTGGCTCTTATCTCCGCATCGTCGATGTTGTTGATGAGGTAGAGCGCTCCGCCCACGCGAGCTAGAAAAAACATCGCGATGCCTAGCGGATAGAGCATGATGTTGCCCAGCGCTTCAAGCCCGCGAAACGGCGTGCGCCACTGTACGAAGTTGTGCTCGTTTAGTAAAAAGTCGCTGCCAGAAAAAAACGTGCTAACCGCCATACCGATAAGTATAACGCCTAAAGAGCCGTTTATGAAAAGGAAAATTTCATAGGTTTTTTGACCTAGGAAGTTGTCCGGTTTTTTGCGGTATTCGTAGCTCACGGCTTGGAGAATAAAGCAAAACAAAATAGCCAGCCACACCCAGTACGCACCGCCGAAGCTTGTCGCGTAAAATAGCGGAAACGCCGCAAAGCACGCGCCGCCAAACATTACGAGCGTGGTAAAAGTAAGCTCCCATTTGCGCCCGATAGAATTTATCACCATGTCCTTTTGAAGCTCGTTTTTGCAAAGCCCGAAAAGCAGCGTCTGCCCTCCCTGAACGAACATCATAAACACTAGTAAACCCCCTAGCAAGCTAACTACGCACCACCAGTAAATTTGTAAAAATTCTAAACTAAGCATGGTTTTCAAATCCTATTTTTATCTGTTTTAGCATGATTTTTATCTCGGCTATCAAAAGCGCCGTAAATAAAACGGCAAATAGCCAGAACGAAATTTTGACGTTGGTGTCGGCTAAATTCGTCGCTCCTACGCCCACCGTCATGAGGTCTTGCACGACCCACGGCTGGCGCCCTACTTCGGCTACTATCCAGCCCGCCTCGATCGCCACTAGCCCTAGTGGGATACTAAATACGCAAAGCCAGAGTAGCTTTTTGAAATTTTCGATATTGTTCGCCATGCAAAGATAAAGCACGACGAAAAATAGCGCTAAAAAGTAGGTGCCAAGCGCAACCATCAAGTGAAAGCTATAAAACGTAGTGCCGACCGGCGGTACGGCGCTTTCCGGGGATTTTAGGTAGCCGTAGCCTAGAAATTTCATATTTTGAGCCAGAGTTTGCTCTGCTTGCTCCATCGCGGCTTTATCGCCCGATTTTTTAGCGGCGTTGTAGCTAGCTAGCGCGCTAACGGCTAGCGAGCCTTTGGCCATCTTGCTTGCGACGCCTTCTATGCCGTGAGTTTCATTGCCGTGCACTAGGTCGTCGATGCCGGGCGTAAAGTTGTTAAAACCTCTCGTGGCCATAACTCCGAGCGCGTAAGGAAATTTTATCTCGAATAAAAACGGATCTTTGTCGTCGCCTACTTTTTTAGACGGATCTAGCACGCCCATCGCGACTAGGCCGGCGTTTGTTTCGCCTTTATAAAGGCCTTCCATGGCGGCTAGTTTCATCGGCTGAGTGCGCGCGACCTGATATGCGCTCTCGTCGCCGCTAAACATCAAAAATAGCGACGTAACGAGGCCAAAGCTTCCCGCTACGATGATGGATTTTTTAGCCATGATTAGGTGGCGTCCTTTTAGGATAAACCACGCCGAAATGCCTATAACAAAAAGCGCGCTAGCGACATAGCCGCTAGTTACGGTGTGTAAAAATTTGATGATACCTACCGGGCTAAGCGCTACCTCGAAGAAATTTTCCATTTCCATTCTAGCGGTTGCCGGGTTAAATTTCATACCTACCGGATACTGCATCCAACCGTTTGCGATGAGGATCCAAAGCGCGCTTAAATTTGAACCGATAGCCACAAGCCAGGTCGAGATGAGGTGGAATTTCTTGCTAACCTTATCCCAGCCGAAAAACATAACGGCAAAAAACGTCGCCTCCATAAAAAACGCGAGCAAACCCTCGATAGCTAGCGGCGCGCCGAAGATGTCGCCGACAAACCAGCTGTAGTTTGCCCAGTTGGTGCCGAACTCAAATTCCATTATGATACCGGTAGCTACGCCGATAGCGAAGTTTATACCGAAGAGTTTGAGCCAAAATTTGGTGATTTTTAGCCACTGCTCGTTACCGGTTTTGACGTAGATACTCTCCATAATGGCGATGATAAAACTAAGTCCCAGCGTGAGCGGAACAAACAAAAAGTGGTATATGGCGGTGAGCGCAAACTGCGCTCTAGACCAATCGACCGAAGCGATTTCAGACATTTTATTCCTTTGTCAAATTTGAAATGACGAAGTTCGCTTTGGCCTCGTCGCTCTCAAATTTCGAATTTAAACTTTCATCAAAGATAAATACTTTTAAAATCCCGAACATTATAAGTAGCTTGATAGCTATCACGAGCCACAGGCTCTTTCCGAGCTTCATGCTCCTAAAGCCGTCTATATACAAAGACGAGATGTTTTTAATATATTTTTTAATCATAATTTAACATACTACAGAAATTTAACTTAAAATATAATTT
>JBHRQF010000143.1:0-4293 GCA_042645325.1 Campylobacter sp.
CCTTTTTTGGTGTAGCCCTTTTTCATCGGGCCGCCGCTAACAAAAACCGTCGGTACGTTCACGCGAAGCGCGCCCATCACCATGCCTGGCACGATTTTATCGCAGTTTGGCATGCAGACGAGAGCGTCTAGAGCGTGCGCGTTCATCACCGTTTCGATCGAGTTTGCGATGAGCTCGCGGCTAGGTAGGCTGTAAAGCATCCCGCTATGCCCCATTGCGATGCCGTCGTCCACGCCGATGCAGTTAAACTCAAACGGCACGCAGCCGTTTTTGCGGATCTCGTCTTTTAAAATTTCGGAATATTTGTTGAGGAAAAAGTGCCCCGGGATGATCTCGATGAAGCTATTTGCTACGCCGATAAACGGCTTTTCAAAGTCCTCGTCTTTTAGTCCGGTCGCTCTTAGCAAGCTTCTGTGCGGCGCGCGCGTATAGCCTTTTTTGATGATGTCGCTTCTCAAATTTGATCCTTTTGGTGAAATTTGAGCGATTTTATCAAATTTAGGATTAAAAAGCTTAATTTAAATCAAATTTGAGTATATTTAAACTCTTTTTTAAACAAGGAGTGAGATGCTTTTTAATTCATTTGCATTCATCGTTTTTTTCTTGCCGATTACTTTTAGCGTCTATTTTATATTAAATAAATTTAAGCTGATCCAACTAAGCATTTTATGGCTCACCGTCGCTTCGCTATTTTTTTACGGATATTGGAATTTTATTTATATTCCGCTTATTTTATGTTCGATTACGTTTAACTTCTACGTCGGTCATCTGCTTTGCAATCATCCATCCCGCAAAAAGCTTATTTTATGGGCGGGCGTCGCGGCAAATTTAGCCTTGCTAGCCTACTACAAATACACCGATTTTTTGATAGCGAATTTTAACGGAATTTTCGGCGCAGACGTGCCGCTGCATCACGTTATTTTGCCTCTTGGCATCAGCTTTTTTACCTTTACGCAAATAGCGTTTCTAGTAGACTGTTATCACGAAAAAGTAAAAGAACCCAGCTTCCTTCGCTACGCGCTTTTCGTTACGTATTTTCCGCATCTTTTAGCCGGTCCTATCATCCACCACGCCGAGATGATGCCTCAGTTTGCGAATCTGCGTTTAAAGCGCATAAACTATAAAAATCTAAGCATCGGACTTTTTTTATTTTCGATCGGACTTTTTAAAAAGGTCGTAGTGGCCGATTTTTTCGCTAGATTTGCTATTCACGGATTTGACGTTTACCCTACGCTTAGTATGAGTGAGGCGTGGATCACGAGCATTAGTTATACGTTTCAGCTGTATTTTGACTTTAGCGGTTACACCGATATGGCCATCGGCATTTCATATATGTTTAACATTATCCTGCCGTTAAATTTCAACTCCCCTTACAAAGCGCTAAATATCCAAGACTTTTGGCACAGATGGCATATGACGCTTTCGAGATTTTTACGCGACTACATCTATATCCCGCTAGGCGGCAACCGCAGAGGCGAATACCGTACCTACGCCAACGTTTTTGCGGTGTTTTTGCTAGGCGGACTCTGGCACGGAGCGGGCTGGATGTTTATCATCTGGGGAGCGTTACACGGGTTTGCGATGATGATCTGCAGATTTTACGGCGCGCATTTTCGCCCGATGAATAAATTTCTAGCTTGGTTTATAACGTTTAACTTTATAAATATCACTTGGATATTTTTCCGTGCTAGAGACCTAGATAGCGCGATGAAAGTGCTAAAAGGCATGTTTGATTTTAGCTCGGTTAAGATAAATTTTAACTACTTAGAGTACATAAGCAACTCTCTAGGATACAATCAAATAAATTTTATGGAAACGCCGCAAATAGCCATGGGTACGTTTTGCGCTATTATGGGTATTACGCTTTTGGTTACGATTTTTGGGCGAAACTCGAACGAAATGGCCGCTAGAGCAAAATTTGGCTTTCTTACCGCACTATTTACGGCATTTTTGCTTGCTTTGGTTTTTGCGATTAACTCCGGTGCGCAGGAGTCGCCGTTTTTGTATTTTAACTTTTAGGATTAAATTTGAAAAAATATAAAATTTTTCTTTTGACGCTTCCTATTTTGACGCTAGTTATGATCGCGTTTTATATGGCGTTTGCGATGTTTCTCATCAGGGTTTCGTCGGCTCATCACTACGCGTATAAAAACTACCTCATCTCAAACACGACCGAACAAAACCGTATCATCGTCGAAAGCGGCTCAAACTCCTATCACGGCATCAACTCCCAGATGCTTGAAAAGCACTTTGGCAAGCTGGTTATAAATTTAGCCGATCACGGCGGATATCCGCTACGCCACAGACTCTACCGAGCAGCCAAACTAGCGCATAAAGGAGATATTTTTATCCTGCCTTTGGAGTATAGGTATTACATCAACGATGTTCCGCCCGATACTTATTACTACGGACTTTTTTTTGAAATTCACCATTTTTACGACTATCTGCCGTTTTTTGAAAAGCTAAAAACCATATCGCAAATCCCGTTTCAAGCATTTATAAACGCGGCGATAAGAGACTATAAAGAAATAGCGGCGTTTGAGATAAATTTCGATAACTTTATCAACAAAAAACCTCAAGCCGTGCATGATTTTTCGCCGGATTTTAAAAACGGCGAACGCGGCGACTACAAATACATCGGCAAAGTAGAAGAAGCCAAAGACACGCAGATGGCGTGCCAAAAATACATATTTTTTACTGATTTTTCAGGCGGCAAAATCGGTATAAGCGATATTTTCAAAGAAAATTTAAATTTTATGAAAAAGCTTGAGCGCGAAAAAGGGATCAAATTTATCTTTACCTACCCGGCCGTCGCAGGCGACGACTGCTACGACCTAAACTACCCGCACGCCGCGGATAATCAAAAATTTCTAAAAGACGTAAAAAAGCTCATCGAAGATAACGGCTTTGAGATGATCGGCGATTATAAAGATAGCTATTTCCCGCGTAAATTTCTGCACGACACGTGGTTTCATCTAGTGCCCGAGGCCAGAGATATGCGCACGCAAAAGCTAATCGAAAATCTCGAAAAGTCAAAATACGCAAAAGAGCTACACGCGAAGTAAAATTATATTTACTAGCAAGCGTAAATTTGGACTTTTGCTTTCTAACTAAGTTAAATTTGAGTAATTTTTACTCACCGCTATAATTTTTCGAACTAGAATTTAAAGTAAATTTAACACAGGTCTTTTTAAATAGGAAACCCAAATTTGACGTAGAAAAATATGTAAATTTGAGCCCGAAAGCTCAAATTTTGGCGCAATGCAGAGATTACCTTGCGCTTAAAAAGGCTAGAGCGATTCTGGTCACTCTAGCCTAACGAAGATAAAATCAATCCGCTACTTTCATCGCGCCGCCCGCGCCCAAACCGCCTTTTACGGTTTGCATTTTGTAGTTTCTGACGGCTTCTATTAGGTTATTCATCGAGTCGGTGAAGGCTGCTACTATGACTTTGCCCTCAGGCGTGTTGGCGTAGGCCCCAAGTCCTCCGCCTACCTTACTACCAAATAAGCCTCCAAGTCCTGCAAAGTCCGTGTTTCTAGCGCTTCCCTCGGCTGCCGCTAACTGTACGCCCGATCGGTTTTCGATTAGCGTTAGAACAGTACTTACGTCGCTTGTGCTAAACCCGCCCGCGACCGAGCCTGCAACCGAGCCGAAAAATGCGCCGACAACGCCACCTAGTCCGCTAGTATTGCTCTCGCTAAATGTTATCGTAGGAGTTAAGGTATAGTCCGCGGCGACCATCTGACCTTTTTTGAAATTTGAGTTCTTTCTAAGCTCGCCCGACTCCATCAACGCGCGCTCTTCTAACATTTGGTTAAATGCCTTGCTACGCTCGACGACTACGAAGCAGTTTGACTGCTGAGCTAGGAGCCTAAGAACCGGGATAGTAGATGTTAGTTTGTACTGCCCGGTTACGACGGAGTACCAGTCGCTATTTCTATCCTCATAAATCGTAACCGTACCCATAGACTCGGTACATCTGGTTAGTCCAGAGTTAGTATTGTGCGCGCTTGAACCCGCAGCTGAGCCAGTAGCCGTCGTTTTAGCCCCAGGCGATCCCATACTCATCGACGACATACAACCCGTCAAAAGAAAAGGCAGAGCCAAAACCGCAATTTTCGATGCACTAAAAAACGATTTTTTCATTTATAACTCCTGGGAGAAATTTACAAAATTGTAATATATTTGCGCTAAAAATTTACTTTATTTTAAATTTGATGTTATAAAATGATTTAGAAATAACCAGAAAGGATTTAACATGAAAAAACTTGTTTTAATCGCTCTTTTTAC
>JBHRQF010000144.1:0-4273 GCA_042645325.1 Campylobacter sp.
CCTAAGAGCGTTTGGTATTTGTTGCCAGATCTTACGGAGGCTACGATGTTAGCGACTGCGCGAGCCTGATCCTCGCTCGGGCTAAATTTGGACGAAATTTCAAAATTTTTCATTTTTTACCTTAAAAATCATCTTTTTTTGTTACAATTACATAAAATTATACCAAAACTAAGGAAAAAGATGTTTGATAACGATAAAGTACTAAACACCCTAACCGACAAGGTAAACGACCTGCTGGCTAGATATAACGAAATCTGCGAAGAAAACGAATCTCTACGCAACGAACTAATCAGCGTCAAAGCCCAAAACGAAGCAAAAACAAACCAAATCGCCCGCCTAGAAGAAGACCTGAGAACCAAAAATACCGAGAGCGACGACGTTATCCGCAAGATCGAAGCGGTACTGGGAAAATAAATAAACGATGAAAAAAATAACGGTAAAAATAGCTTCCACATTCTACAACATCAGCCTCGAGGACGACTTTGCCCAAAATTTTGAAAAAGAGTGGGAGACCTTTACCGGAGGCAAAAAGTATCTCGACGTCAAAGAGCTACTAAGTGCCTTTGTCCAAAAATGCTATGAAAACTATCAGCAGGAGCGCGATCTGCGCTCTTTGGCCCAAAAAGTAAGTAAAGAAATAAGTTAAATTTTATCCTAGATTACTTTTTTACACGCGGCTATATAAAAATATTTCTTTTTAATATATTTTTAAGCTAATTATCTATATAATTCCGCCAACTGCATAAGTGTATGCAGAAATAAACACAAGGAGTCTCATATGAGAAAAGGTTTTACAATGATTGAGTTGATCTTCGTGATCGTTATTTTAGGTATTTTAGCTGCTGTCGCTATCCCAAGACTAGCCGCAACTCGTGATGATGCTGAGGTATCAAAAGCTGCTACAAACGTTGCTACCGTTGTTGCTGATGTTACAAGTTACTATACAGCTCAAGGTGAGTTTAATGCTGATTTGCAAAAAATGACGAACGTTCCTTTGAGTCAAGCTACAGGACAAACAGCTTCTATAAAAATAAAAAATGCGGATTGCATAACATTCGAAGTTCAAGCCGCAGCAGCAACGGCTGATACGGCTAAAGGCGTAAAGGTAGGAGATCCTGTATTGCTTATAAAAGAGGAGACTTCAAATACAGAAGCAGCTTGCACGGGAGTAAAAAGTGCGGTTAAAAAGATCGTTGAATCAAGCCCAATCAGACTTGGTGGTAGTGGAGTAAAATTTAACTAATTCTTAGTTAAAGAGCTTTACATGGTTTTTGAGCCCAAGTTTGCTTAATGCAACTTGGGCTTTTTAAATTCTACTAAAGTAGCTTATGAAAGCGGGTTTAAATGTGTTTCTCCACAAATGAGCTTGTTTTGTATAAAGTGTCCATGATATTTTGGTTTCTAGGTTTTTAATAGTATTTTTATAAGGATTTTGCAATGAAGCGTGGATTTACAGTACTTGAATTAGTTTTTGTAATAGTTATTATAGGTATATTGGCTGGTATTGCTGTACCAAAACTATTTGTGACAAGGGATGATGCTGTAATCGCTAGAGCAAAGTCTGATATAGCTTCAATAAGGAGTGCCGTTATTAATGCATATAATGCAAATATGCTAACCGGCAATTTTACCTATCCTGCGCTTGAAAAAACAGGTAGTACTACCGGGCTTTTGTTTGAAAATGTCTTACAAAACGGTATAAAAACTGATGCAAAAAGCGGATGGAGCAAGGATGGAAATGATTATAAATTTACCCTTAGGGGCAAATCTACCAAATTTACGTATGATATAGCAAATGGTTCATTTTCTTGCCCTAGAACTGATAGTCTTTGTAAAGACCTTACGGAGTAATGCCCTACTACCAAATAATTCCGAGCGGCTTAAATCTTAAGTCGCTTACATATTGTTCAGATTTTAAAATACCCAATTTTACCCAAGTCTTAATCAATATAAAAAATAAAAAAACTATCGGCTACGTCCTCCAAAGCGTGGCCGAGCCGAATTTTAAAACGCTTGAAATTTTAGAAATTTTACCCGCCAGGCTTACGCCGATACAAATCTCTCTTTTGAAATTTATCTCGCATTACTATGTCGTAAATTTATCTATCGCGGCTGGCCTTTTTACTCCGCTTGAGATTGAAGTGCCTTGCTTGCAAAATTTGACGCAAGCGCAAATTCTGAGCGATAAAAACGAGACAAATGCAAAATTTGACGATAGCAAAGAGTTAAATTTGGCTACGGAATTAAACGAAACATCGCAGTCAAATTTGCCCCAAAATCTAAATAATGATAGCTTTCAAGAAAATTTGAAATTAAACGAGAGTGTTGCTACCAAACTAAATTTTAATAATCCCACACAGTCGCCCAAAATAGGCACCAACCAATCAGTTGCAATCGAGTTTTTCCCAAAAATCCCAAGTCTAAACCAAGATCAGCAAGAAGCGCTAAATTTTGCAAGAAGTAATAAAACAAGCTTGATTTTTGGCGATACGGGAAGCGGTAAAAGCGAGATTTATTTTTCGCTCATCCGCGAGTATCTGCTCGCAGGCAAGCAGGTTTTGCTTTTGATGCCTGAAATCTCGCTAACGCCTCAGATGACGAAGCGGCTAAAAAGCTACTTCGGCGAGAAATTCGGCGTCTGGCACTCCAAAATAACTCCAAAAAAACGCGGCGAAATCCTGCAAAAATTTCAGAGTCGCGAGATAAATTTGATCGCAGGCGCGCGTTCGGCGCTGTTTTTGCCGTTTACCGAACTTGGGCTCGTCATCGTCGACGAGGAGCACGACGACAGCTACAAATCCGCGCAAAATCCGCACTATAACGCCCGCGACCTCGCGCTATTTTTAGCGAGCAAATTTGATGTCAAAGTCGTGCTAGGCTCGGCTACTCCGAGTGTCGTGAGCTTTAAAAAGCAGCCGCATTTTAGGCTCAGAGGAACGTTTTTTAAAAGCGAGAAAAAATTTATCTACGATGAGAGCGAGACGGGGCTAAGTGACGCGATACTGGGCGAGCTTACGGCTAGTTTTGCGGGCGGCAAGCAAGCAGTAGTCTTTTTGCCGACGCGTGCAAATTTCCGCTATCTTTCATGCCGTGAATGCGGTAGTACGATAAAGTGCCCATTTTGTAGCGTCGGAATGAGCTTTTATAAGAAGCGAAACGTGCTAAAATGCCAGTACTGCGGCTTTATGACAGCTGCGACGTGCTCGTGCGAAAAGTGCGGTAGCGAGATGATCGAGGCGAAAAAAATAGGCACCGACGAGCTGACGGACGCCCTGCGCTCGGCGTTTCCCGCGGCTAGGATCGAGAAATTCGACCGCGATGAGATCACGACGCAAAACAAGCTCGAAAAGACGCTAAAAGCCTTTAACGCGGGCGAGATAGACGCGCTCGTCGGCACGCAGATGTTGAGCAAAGGACATGACTATCACAATGTGGATCTTGCCGTCATTATGGGCGTCGACGAGCTGCTAAATTTCCCGGATTTTCGCGCTCGCGAGCGGACGTTGGCTCTAGCGATGCAGGTGGCGGGCAGGGCAGGGCGCTCGGGCGAGGGGCGCGTGGTCGTGCAGAGTAGGCAGCGGGAATTTTTTGAAAATTTTATCGCGGATTATGATGCGTTTTTGGCTGAGGAGATTCTTGCTAGAGAGCCGATATATCCGCCGTTTGCTAGGCTTTTACGAGTTATCGTTTCTGAAAAAAGCGAGCAAGCGGCAAAGCAAAGACTTGAAATTTGCGTAGCCGAGCTTGAAAATTTGCGCGCCGCCGAAACCTCACTCGAGATAGTCGGGCACGGCAAGTGCGCGATCGAAATACTGGGCGGAAAATACCGTTTTGAGATTTTTCTGCGCTGCACCTCGCACACTCCGCTTATAAAAGCCGCTCGTATCTGCGCCGCTCACGGCTTTGACGTCGATATGGATCCGATAAATTTCTCGTAAATTTGATTTCTTTTCGTTTGATTTTCGATGTTTAATTTGGGTGGCTAGAAAGCGTCTTAAATGTTTTGCAAGGTTTGTAAAATCAAATTTCATATTCGGCTTGGTATCAAAATTTAAGCTAAAACGAGCTCGTTCTGGTTTTGGCGGCTAGAGATCAAGTCTTAAATTTAACGCAAGTTTTGCTATTAATCCGCTCACATATACCAGCCAAATCTATTAAATAGTCTTTAGTGTGTTTTGGCGGCTATTTGCAGATAAAGATATTATGAATTTAAAATCTTACTTAAATCAAAACTAAAATGTAATTAAAGTTTCCATTTATGATAATGCTTATC
>JBHRQF010000145.1:0-4270 GCA_042645325.1 Campylobacter sp.
TTTTAATTTTTTCTCCACTTAGAGGCTGTGTTTTTATCGCGATGGCACGGTATCTACCGAATTTACCGCTAACGACCTTTTCGACGCCCTCAAGGCTGCCTACTTTTCTTTCTACGGTTACTCGCGCGCTTTCTATTGCTTTTTCGCTGACGTCGTCGCCAAAAGCGCTCACAAAAATATGATATTCGTCATTTGCAAACAGTGCGCTAAAAAACATCAAAACGACGACTATCGCTTTTTTCACGAATTTCCTTATATTATTTATCAAAATTTGGCGGCGCCCGACGACCGTCTCATCATTATACTATAAAAAAAATAAACTAAGCACCGAGCTTTAGCCGAGTGCTTTTGCGATTAACTCTATCGGGTTCTCGCATTTCACGTCTGACCCGCCGATATGTAACGCATTTGAAATTTGCATTTTACAGGCGCTACACTCCGCGCTTACGATCTTCGCGCCCGAGTTTTTTATCATCTCGGATTTTCTTTGTCCAGTCGCGCGGCTTAAGTGATATTTTTCAGATTGCATCGTCACGCCGCCAAAACCGCAGCACTCGTTTGGATCGTCCATTTCGGTTATTTCGTAGTTTTGAGCGAGCAGTTTACGAGGCTCTTTAAAGACGCCTTGCATTTTTCTGGCGTGACAAGGATCGTGGTAGGTTACGGAAGCTAAATTTTTGCCTTTTTTAGCCAAAATTTCAGCCAAATTCGTAAATTTCTCAAAATACTCCGTCGCTAAAAATATCTTCTTGCTTACAGCTTTCGCACGCTCTCGCCACTGCTCGTCATCGTGAAAAAAGTGCTCATAATCGATCTTTATCATCGCCGAACAAGTAGCCTCGGGCACGATGATAGCGTCTAGCTCTCCCAGCATTTTTTCAAAATACTCGATATTTCGCTTTGCCAAAACCTCAACCGTCGCAAAATCTCCCGTAAAATACGCCGGCGCGCCGCAACAGGCCTGCTTTTTCATCAAATTTAAATTTAACCCAAGCTCGCGCGCTATCTTAACCAGAGCCTCGCCGATGCCCGTATATGCGTAGTTTCCCATACAGCCGATGAAAACGCCGATAGTTTTATCGCCGCCGTTATCGATAAACTCGGCATACGAGTTTAAAAAGCTCTTTTTACTAGCGGTTGGCAAAAGCCGCTCTTTTTTCACCATCGGAAGACTAAATCTCGGGCTCATCGCGCCTTCACGGATCTTAAACGCGCAGCTTTGAAACACATATCCCAGTCTCGCGCAAAAGTCCATCACCGCGCGGTGGCGCAGTAGCCAAAAAAACGCTTTTTTGTACCACGCGATGCCAAATTTATCGGCGATGTCGCGACGGACGTTTTCTATCGCCGTATCCACGCGCAATGAGTTTGGACATACCTCGACGCAGCTCGTACATAAAAAGCAGCTCTCAAAGATATTTTTCGCGCTTTTATCGAGCTTTAGCTCGCCGCGCTCATAGACTCCCACGAGATCCAAAAAGCCGCGTGGAGAGGTCGTTTCGTCGGAGTTTATCTTGTGGATCGTGCAGACTTGGATACATTTGCCGCATTTTACGCATTTATCTGAAATTTCGCTAAATTTAAACATGTCCGCCCATCAAACCGTTTTTGAAAATCGGCGTAAATTTTCAGGTATTTTTTTCAAATACGCGTCAAAACACATTGCGATATTTCGGATGATCAGCGTGCCCGTCTCGTTTACGCTGATTTTTTCTGGGGTTACGGTTACGAATTCGCTCAAATTTTCAAGCTCAACCAAATCATCTTTAAAGTACTCGAAAAATTTGATGTCAAATTTGGCCTCGACCGCCTTGATATCAAGCGCAAAGTTGCTCATCAGGCTCATTATCACGGCTTTTCTGATTAGATCGTCGTCGTTTAGGTATATACCCTTGCAATACGGCAAAACGCCGCTATCTAGGGCTTTTTCGTATTCGTCCATGTCCTTGAAATTTTGCGCGTAGTATCTTTGCCCCTCGCCGATACTAGTTAGTCCGATGCCGATGAGATCGGCTCCGCCCTTGGTCGTGTAGCCTTGGAAGTTTCTATGTAGCGTGCCGTTAGCAAGCGCGGCAAAAAGCTCGTCGCCGGGCTTTGCAAAGTGATCCATGCCGATCATTTTGTAGCCGTTTTTGATAAAAAACTCGGCCGTGTATTTTAAAATTTCAAGCTTGGTTTTAGGGCTAGGTAGCGTCGCTTCGTCAAATTTACGCATAGATTTTTTTATCCACGGCACGTGCGCGTAGTTAAATACCGCCAGGCGGTCGGGAGACAGCGTCAGAGCCTTATCCAGCGTCGCTTTAAAGCTATCTAGTGTCTGATACGGCAGGCCGTAGATCAGGTCCATATTTATCGAGTTTATGCCCTTAGCGCGCGCCATATCCACGGCGTTTTTGGTGATCTCGTAGGGCTGGATGCGGTGGATCTCTTTTTGTACGCGCTCATCAAAGTCCTGCACGCCGTAGCTGATACGGTTAAATCCGTGAGATACGAGCACGTCAAGCTGCTCTCTTGTCAAAAATCTCGGGTCGATTTCACAGCTGATTTCAGCCTCGGGCGAGAAGTTTTTAAATTTGGCCTTTATCATTTTGATGATTTCGTCTAACTGATCCGCGCCGTAAAAGGTCGGAGTGCCGCCGCCAAAGTGCATTTGCAGCACAGGCGCACTCGTATCGAGGTTTGCCGCTAGCAGATCAAGCTCTTTTTGCAGATACTGCATATAGCGCGTTTTGCGGTCCTCTTTGCTCGTATAGATCACGTTGCAACCGCAAAAATAACAGGCGCTGCGGCAAAACGGCAGGTGCAAATAAAGCGAAAGCGGGCGCGAGGCGTCGCGGTTTTTTAGCTCCCGCAGGTAGTCTTCGTAGCTAAATTTATCGCTAAACTCGGGCGCGGTCGGATAGCTCGTGTAGCGCGGTCCCGGGCGCGAATACTTCACGTAAGCGTCAAAATCTATCATAGCGTTTTATTCCTTGCGTTTTTCATTATATTCTCCATATCGACGAACAAATTTGGATACTGCTTTTTGATACCCTTTACCAGTTTTTCCAAATTTACGTCGATGCTTTTTTTGTTTTTATTTTTTGCGGCGATCTTGCGTATCTCGTCCATCGCCACGACCCAAACATCGGCGAAGTCTATCGGCACGTTTTGCCAGATCGTCTTTTCAAGCCTTAGCTCGAAATTTTCCTTTTGGACGTTGCGGTAGGCTTCGATGAGTTGCGAGAGCGATTTTAACGAAACCATCGTGTGTAAATTTTGATTTTCGTCAATACCGAACCACGGTTCCACCCCGTCCCACGAGCCGCTTTTTAGGCTGAGGCTCATTTGATTAGGGTCGCTTGTTGGCACGATCTCAAATATCGTTTTCTTGCCCTCTTTTATCCCGAGCTCGCCTGAGATTCCATCTATTTTTTCGTATGTTTTTTGTAGATTTTTTTCTTTCATTTAGTTCCTTAACTTACCTATTTCTGCGGCGATCGAGCCAAACCATCACGCCTTTTTGCGCGTGCAGGCGATTTTCCACCTCGGCAAAAATCTCATCCGCATGCGCCTCAAACACCGCCTCGCTCACCTCGTATCCGCGGTAAGCCGGCAAGCAGTGTAAAAATATCGCGCGCGGCGCGGCTAGTTTCATCAAATTTTCATCCACGCAAAAGCCCGCGAAGTCTTTTAAGCGCTTTTCTTTTTCGGCTTCTTGTCCCATCGAGACCCAAGTGTCGGTAGTGACGACGTTAGCGCCTGAGACGGCTTCTTTTACGTCCTGAGTTAGATAAATTTTAGCTCCCGAAATTTGAGCGTTTTTCATCGCTAAATTTACGACGTCGGCGTCCGGCTCGTAGCCCTTTGGCGTAGCGATCCTTAGCTCAAAGCCGAGCTTGCTAGCTAGCATCAGCCACGAGTGAGCCATGTTGTTTCCGTCGCCCACGAACGCCGCTTTTATCTCGTCTATTTTTAGCCCGCATTCGACAGCCGTCATGAGATCGGCCATCAGCTGTGCGGGATGAAATTTATCGCTAAGGCCGTTTATCACGGGTACGCGGCTAAATTTGGCAAGCTCCTCTAACGTCTCGTGGCGATTAACGCGAGCCATGATGAGATCGCACATTCGCGAGATCACGCGTGCGGTGTCTTTTATCGGCTCGCCGCGCCCGATCTGGATGTCGCTCGAGCTAAGAAACAGCGCGTGACCGCCCAGCTCGTTCATCCCAACATCAAAGCTCACGCGTGTTCTAGTCGAGCTTTTCTCAAATATCATCGCCAGTTTTTG
>JBHRQF010000146.1:0-4247 GCA_042645325.1 Campylobacter sp.
CGGGTCAAATGTGATATCAAGCGCGAGTTTGCCGTCCGTTTTGCCGCTTAGCTGCTCGACGGGAACCACGATGTCGTAGGCTTTTAGTATAGAGTTTACGCTTTTGTCGTAGAGGGCCGAGGTTTGCAGATTTAGCGTGAGCCCAGCGCCTTTTTCCTCGAAAATTTTATAGATTTCAAGATTGCTTCCGTTTAGATTTTTGCCCTGCCATTTCGGGTTTTTTAGCGTGAAAAATAGCGAGCCATTTTTTAGCTCGACGTCGACTCCTTCGGCGGTGGCGGCGGGTAGTTTTTCGTGAAATTTAACCTTTACGTTTTTAGAAAAACCCTGCGCGCTAAGCTCGTTTAGATAGGGTTCTTGGCTGTTTAGATCAAATCTACCCCGAAGCGATTTTACGAAGTAGTTATCCGCCGTAACATAGCCGTATATCCAGCTTTTTATTTCTTTGTCTAGTCCCGTTTTTGCGCCCAGCTCGTCCATAAAACCCCTTAGGCTAGTCGCGTTTATGTCGCTTAGTTCGTATTTTATCTCGCCTTTTTTGAGATTTACGGTAGCGTTTCCGTTTAGCTCGTGGCTTGAAAACGTACCGTTAAAATCGTAAATTTGACGCCTCAAATCAGCATTACTAACGCCGCTTAAAGTGATGTTAAAGTCCTTAAACTCGAGCAGATAGATGTTTGCTGTTATGCCGTCTTCGGTGTCTTTAAAATTTGAGCTAACCGCCAAAAACGGGCTATCTAGATAAAAAACGTCGTCTCTGTAAAACAGCGTTGACTCGCTGTTTAAAAATTTGACGCGTTCGAGTAAAATTTCGTCAAACAGCCTGTCGATCCAGACGATGTTTTTAGAAAGATCCAGCAGTGCGTCCTCGGAGCTATCCTTGGCGCTTTGTTTAGGTATTTCTATATTTTGCGCGCGTAAAATTATTTTTTTATCGAGTTTTATATATAATTGCTCTATTTTAAAGTCGCCCGCGTCGATATTTTCTATCTCGACGCCGTGTTTTAGGACGGCTATAAAAATGACGAATATCAAAACCGCGGGGATCAAAATGCGCCAAATTTTCTTCATTATCAGCGAGATGATTTTCATATTTTTTCTGAGCTTTCTTGTTTATCTTAGCCGCCCGGTGAGCGTGAGCGAGGTCATTTTCGTGCCTCAGGGCAGTACGCTTGGGATTATATCATATCTAAGCGAAAAAAATACGGACGCGAATAAAATAGACGCCGTGATCTTGCGCGCTATGGGGCATGTGCAAGCAGGTTGGATAGACCTTGGCGCGGCAAAGCTTAGCAAGCTTGATTTTTTATATAAACTCACGACCGCAAAAGCGGCCCTAACGCAAATAACGCTGATTCCCGGCGAAACGACGGCCGTATTTTTGCAAGAGGTCGCAAAAAAGCTAAATTTAAGCGAGGCGAAGTTGAATGAATTTTACGCCAAATTTGCTCCGCTAGAGGACGGCTTTTTAGTGCCTGAGACCTATAAAGTGCCCCTTGGCGTAAACGAAGAGCAGCTAGCGTCGCATCTGGTAAATTTATCTAAAAAATTCCACGAAAAAACGGCCACAGAGCTACTGGGGAGCTACGACGAAAAGCGCTGGAGCAAGTATCTCGTGACGGCCTCGGTAGTGCAAAAGGAGGCCGCAAACGAGGATGAGATGCCTCTTGTGGCATCCGTCATCCAAAACCGCCTAAAAAAGGGCATGAAGCTGCAAATGGACGGCACGCTAAACTACGGACTCTACTCGCACGAGACGGTCACGGCCGAGCGCATACGAAGCGATAAAAGCAAATTTAACACCTATCTAAACGAAGGCCTGCCGCCAAGCCCCGTCTGCACCGTGGGGTTAGCGGCGATACGGGCGGCGATAAGGCCCGCGCAGAGCGAGTTTTTGTACTTCGTGCGGGATAAAAAGACGGGCAAGCATAAATTTAGCGTCACTTACGATGAGCACGTAGGCGCGATAAACTCCCAAAAATAGCGCGCCAAAAGGCGTTTTAATATAAATTTGGATAAGATTTTGCGAAATTTAATTAGGAGAAAAGATGAGCGACATCGTCTACACTAGAACCGACGAATCCCCGCTGTTTGCTAGCTACTCGTTGTTTCCGATCCTGCAGGTGTTTTTGCGCGCGGGCGGCATAGAGATAGCCCAGGCCGACATAGGGCTAGCCGCGAGGATCATCGCCGCTTTTAACGACAAGCTGCCGCCTGATCTGCGTGTGAGCGACGATCTGGAGATGCTGCGAAATTTGACGCAAGAAAAGCGCGCGAATATCATCAAGCTACCAAACATCTCGGCTAGCTTACCTCAGCTAAACGCCGCTATCACGGAGCTGCGCGCGAAAGGCTACGATCTGCCGCCATGCCCGTCCGAGCCAAAAACTCTAGAGGAAAAAGACGCGGCCGCTAGATACGCCAAAGTGCTAGGAAGTGCGGTAAATCCGGTGCTGCGCGAAGGCAACTCAGACCGCAGATGCGTCGGTGCGGTAAAACGCTACGCCCGCGAAAATCCATATAAAATCACCCCGTTTGAAAAAAACAGCAAAACCGAAGTCGCCTATATGAAGGGCGGAGATTTTTACTCCTCCGAGCGCTCGATTAGCTTTGAAACGGATGAAAATTTACGCGTGGAGTTTATCTCAAAAAGCGGTGAAAAACGCGTGCTAAAAGAAAATTTAGCGGTAGAAAAAGGCGATATAATCGACGCTAGCTTTATGAGTGCGCGAGAGCTAGACGCCTTTATAAAGGAGCAAATCGCAGACGCGAAAGCAAAAAATTTGCTCTTTAGCGTACATCTAAAAGCCTCGATGATGAAGGTGAGCGATCCCGTGATTTTCGGGCATTTCGTAAGGATTTTTTTCGTGGAGGTTTTCGAGGAGTTTGCGGACGAGCTAAAAAGCGTAAACGTCAGCGAAAACAACGGACTAAAAGACCTTTTTACTAGGATTTTAAATTTGCCTCAAGTAACGCAGGAAAAAATAAAAGCAAAATTTGATGAAATTTATGCCGTAAGGCCAAATTTAGCGATGGTAAATTCGGTTGCCGGCGTTACAAATTTACACGTTCCTAGCGACGTTATCATCGATGCTTCGATGCCTGCGATGATAAAAAACGGCGGCAAAATGTGGGACAAAGATGGTGCGCTCCGCGAAACAAAAGCCGTGATACCAGATAAAACCTACGCCGTCGTCTACGAGGCCGCGATCGCCGATATCAAGGCAAACGGCGCACTAGATCCCGCTAAAATCGGCAGCGTCTCAAATGTCGGGCTGATGGCGAAAAAGGCCGAGGAGTACGGTAGCCACGATAAGACCTTTGTGATTAGCGAAGCGGGCCAAGTGCGCGCACTAAACGCCAAAGGTGAAATTTTATTTAAATTTGAGTTAGAAAAAGGCGATATATTTAGGATGACGCAAACTAAAGATATCGCCGTGCGAAACTGGGTCGAGCTAGCGCTAAAACGCGCGAAAATCACGGGACAAAAGGCGATATTTTGGCTGGACGAAAACAGAGCTCACGACCGAGAAATCCTAAAAAAAGTAAAAGCGCAGCTAGCTAGCGCGGACGTGAGCGGGCTTGATATAGAGATCCTGTCTCCGGCGGTTGCTTGCAAAAAGTCGCTTGAGATTATGAGACACGGCGAGGACTGCATCAGCGTCACAGGCAATGTCCTGCGCGACTATCTGACCGATCTTTTTCCGATCTTGGAGCTTGAAACCAGCGCTAAGATGCTCTCGGTCGTGCCGCTGCTAGAGGGCGGAAGTATCTTTGAGACGGGAGCAGGAGGTAGCGCACCGAGACTCGCCGAGCAGCTACTGGAGCAAAATCACCTAAGCTGGGATAGCCTGGGCGAGTTTTTGGCTCTGGGCGCTAGTCTCGAGCAGTTAGCTAGCTTTAAGCAAAGCCCTGAGGCGCAAATTTTAGCTGACGCGCTAAATGCGGCCGTAGAGCGCTATCTAAAAGAAAACAAGGTTCCGCGGTTTGAGGTCGGGCAGCTAGACACGCGCACGAGCCATTTTTATATCGCGCTTTACTGGGCGAGCGAGCTTGCCGCTAGCGGTACGCAGCTGGGCGATAAATTTAAACTCGTCGCCCAAAATCTCGCGAAAAACGAGAACGTAATCGCGGATGAAATAAACGCGGCGCAAGGACGCAAAGTCGATCTCGGCGGATACTATAAGCCGGATGATAAAAAGGCGAGCGTGGCAATGAGGCCGAGTGCGACGTTTAATCAAATTTTA
>JBHRQF010000147.1:0-4215 GCA_042645325.1 Campylobacter sp.
ATATAAAAATAAAGGTTATAGACAAATTTTTGGTGACGACAATTCTATTTTTTGACGTGATGGATTAAATTTTGCCGTCACGTCAAATTTGAGTCAAATTTTAATTATCTTTTATAGCTTTTTACGAATTCGCCGATACGCTCGATACCTTTTTTGATACTCTCCAAATCGGTCGCAAAAGATAGCCTAAAGTATCCGTCCATACCAAATCCCACGCCTGGCACCACGGCAACCTTGGCCTTTTCTAGCAGCTCTTTGCAAAATTTCATACTATCGGGCTCTACCGCGGAGCAGTTTATGAAAAGATAAAACGCGCCGTCAGGCTTAAGCACGCTAAGTCCAGGTATAGCGTTTATCATCTCAACGCCTAGGTCGCGGCGCTTTTTAAACTCGCCCTTCATATACGCGATGTCCTCGTCTGCCTTGCCCAGCAGCGCAGGGATGGCGCCGGCTTGCGTTAGGGAGTTTATGTTGCTCGTGCTTTGGCTTTGTAGCTTGTTTACCGCGGCGTTTAGCTCTTTAAACGGGCTAGCCATGTAGCCAAATCTCCAACCCGGCATCGCGCCGCATTTACTTAGGCCGTTTATCGTGATCGTGCGGTTAAACATATCCTCGCTCACCGCCGCGGTCGCGACGAATTCTCCCTCGTAGTTTAGCTTTTCGTACATTTCGTCGCTAGCTATGATGATTTTCGTGCCTTTTAGCACTTCGCCTAGCGCCTCTAGCTCTTTGCGGCTATATATCGCGCCCGTCGGGTTGCAAGGGCTGTTTAGCGTTAGAATTTTAGTTCTAGGAGTGATCGCCGCTTTTAGCTGTTCGGGAGTGATTTTAAAGCCTGTTTTTTCGCTAGTTTCGATAAAAACGGGCTTACCGCCGCTAAATTTGACCATCTCCGGGTAGCTCACCCAGTACGGGCTTGGCACGATGACCTCGTCGCCCTCGTCGATTAGCGCCTGAAATACGTTAAAAAGCGAGTGCTTGGCGCCGACGTTGGTGATGATTTGATTAGGCGCGTAGTTTAGGCCGTTGTCTCGCTTTAGCTTTGCGGCGACCGCCTCTCTCACCTCGGGCGTACCCGCTACGGCGGTGTATTTGCCGCAGCCTTTATCTAGGGCGGATTTTACTTCGTTTTTGATGATCTCTGGCGTGTCAAAGTCCGGTTCGCCCGCGCCAAAACTAATCACGTCCTCGCCGCGGGCTTTCATCTCTTTTGCCTTGGTGCTGATTTCGATGGTTAGGCTCTCGCCTAGCACTTGAACTCTTTTTGATAGCATTTTTACTCCTTTTTATAAATTTAAGATATAGTTTTTAGATAGCCGTTATCGTTTAAAAACAGATACATTTCGCCTAAAATTTGCTTACGCTGCGAGTCGGTTACGAGCTTTGACTTTTCGATACGCTCGTTTAGGATGTCCTGGATCTCGTAGATGTCGTAGTCCAGATCCTCCATGATATCAAGGATAGACTGGCTTTCTAGCAGGTGCGACACCTTAAATCCCTCGGCGTCTATCTCGATAGTAGCTTCGGTCGGGTGGGTAAAGAGGTTGTGTTTCATACCCAGCACCTCCTGATACGCTCCGACTAGGAAAAATCCCAAAAAGTACTCCTCTTTTTCCACGTCAACGTCGTGTAAAAACAGAGGATTTTCCTCGTCGTCAAAGCCTATTTCGCCATCAGAATCGCAAGTGATATCCCACAGCGACGCCGAGCGGGTAGGGCGCACGTCTAGGCGGTCAAGCGGCATGATAGGGAAATTTTGCTTTAACCCCCAAAAATCAGGCAACGACTGAAATAGCGAAAAGTTTACGAGATAGCGCTCCTGCGCTTCCTCTTGCAGCTTTAAAAGCTCGGCGTTGTGCTGCTTGGTGCCGAGGATTTTAGCCGCTTTTTTGATGATTAGGTGGGTTAAAATTTCAGCATTCGAGCGATCCTGCAAATCGACGTAGCCCAGATCAAACAGCGTGAGTATACTCTCCATATGATCGATGCTGTCGTGCAGATACTCTATCGCGTTTGACGGTTTTATCGTGCTTAGCAGATCGTTTAGTTCGGTGATTAGCTGAGGATTTTTCTTTTTTAGCACGAGTTTTTCCTCGGTGTAGTCCTGACTAAAGAGCTCCAAAACGGGCGCGACCAGCACGGCGTGCGAAGCCGAGACGAAGCGGCCGCTCTCGATAAAGATATCGGGCTCCACCTCGTTTCGCTGCGTCGCCATCGTCTTTAGCAGATAGACCACGTCGTTTGCGTATTCGCTAAGTGTGTAGTTTCGGCTCGAGTTTTCTTTAAACTGCGAGTACTCTATAGCTAGACCGCCGCCTAAATTTATGGCTTTTAGGTTTTTTGCGCCCATTTTTCGCAGCTCGGCGTAGATGTTTCCTGCTTCGATTAGAGCTTTTTTTAGCGGATGAATTTCGGTGATTTGCGAACCGATGTGAAAGTGGATCATGTTAAATCGATCGAGCAAATTTGCCTCTTTTAGCAAATTTACCGCTTCGATTAGCTCGGTCGCGGTTAGACCAAATTTGGAGTTTATGCCGCCGCTTTTAGCCCAGATACCAGATCCTGAGCTGTGCAGTCTGATGCGCAGACCAATGTTTGGCTTTGGCGCGAAACGCTCTTTTGCGATGGCGATGATAGCCTCAAGCTCGTTTAGTCCCTCGATCGTTAGCGTGATGTTGTGTCCCATTTCGGCCGCGATAAAGCCGATGTTTATCATCTCTTTATCCTTAAAGCCGTTTACGGTGATCGGCGCGCCTTCGTTATTATACGCCATCACCAGCAGTAGCTCCGCCTTTGAGCCCGCTTCCAGACCGTAGCCGTATTTTTGGCCGTGACGAACTAGATTTTTCACAAAGCCCGGATACTGGTTTACTTTTAGCGGATAGACGGCGTTAAAGCTGCCTTTGTAGCCAAATTCGTTTTTCGCGCTCTCAAAGCTTTTGTAAATTTGCGAAATTTGCTTGTGTATGAGGTGAGGGAAGCGCAGCAATAGCGGGCCTCGGTAGCCTTCGCTCCTGATGCTTTTTACGATATCGATGATGGCCGGTTTTGAGCCGGTATTGACACAAAATTTTACCGTTTTCGACGATGAAGTTATTATTTCCCCACAAATTTAGACCGTAATCATACATTTAAAATCCTTTTAAGTTCAGCCTCCAGATCCGCCAAATCAAGCGTTTTTTCAGTCTTCTCGCTTAGATCTTTTAGCCAAATTTTGCCCGATTTTAGCTCGTCCTCTCCGACGCAAAGGCAGATCCTAGCGTTTGCGTTATCTGCGGCGTTTAGGTGTTTTTGTAGTTTTTTAGGTTCGTAGCTCACGATGACTGGGAGGTTTTTTCTTAAATTTATCGCTACTTTATAGACCGCATCCACGCCATCGGCATCCATCGCGCCGATATATACGCCGCTTCTTTCGCTCTGGCTCTCGCGGCCGCCTAAGATTTCCATTATGCGCTCGATACCCATCGCAAAGCCCACACCGTAGCTAGCCTTGCCGCCTAGATACTCGACCAGTCTGTCGTAGCGTCCGCCGCCTGCGACCGCGCTTTGTGCGCCGATCTCGTTTGAAACGAACTCAAACGCCGTTTTACAGTAATAATCAAGCCCGCGCACGAGCTTTGGATCCATCTCAAACTCCACGCCGTTGCCGCTTAAGATCTCTTGTAGCTTTTTAAACTCGCCTGCGCATTCGTCGTTTAGGCTACCGATTATCAGCGGCGCGTTTTCGTAAATTTTCTGACAACTCTCGACCTTACAGTCTAGCACGCGGATAGGATTTGTCAGCTTTCTGCGCTTGCAGTCCTCGCAAATTTGCTCCTCGTGCGCGTCTAAAAATTTAACCAGCTTTTGCCTGTATGCACCCATACTAGCGGCGTCTCCGAGCGAATTTATGAGTAGCTTGGTTTTGATACCAAGGCGCGAGAAAATCTCGTTTATCATCAAAATAACGCTCGCATCCTCATAAACGCTAGGCTCGCCGAAGCACTCGCAGCCAAACTGATGAAACTCGCGCAAGCGTCCTTTTTGCGGGCGTTCATAGCGAAACATCGAACCGTGATAAAAGTACCGTCTCACGCCGCCCGCGCGGTCAAATTTAGCCTCGATAAAGGCGCGCACGACTCCAGCCGTCCCCTCCGGACGCAGGCAAACGTCGTTACCGCCCTTATCATCAAACTGATACATCTCCTTGCCCACGATGTCGCTGCTCTCCCCGAC
>JBHRQF010000148.1:0-4187 GCA_042645325.1 Campylobacter sp.
GGATAGATGCTATAATTGCGAATCCATATCAATACAAAGGATAAAAATGAAAAAAAGTTTTTTCGCGCTTAGCTTGCTTTCAAGCTTTTTGTTTGCCGCAGAGGTAAATATCTACTCTGCGCGCCACTACGACGCCGACAGCGAGCTTTATAAGCTTTTTGAGCAAAAGACGGGCATCAAGGTAAACGCCACGCAGGCAAAAGCCGGCGAGCTAATCAAAAAGCTCGAAGTCGAAGGGGGTAGCTCCGCGGCGGATATTTTCATCACCGCAGACGCGGGAAATTTCTACACCGCAAAGACTAAAGGCGTGTTGCAATCGGTCAAATCTGAAACTCTGGAAAAAGTCGTACCACAGCAGTATAGAGATAACGACGGTCAGTGGTTTGCTATCTCAAAACGCGCCAGAGTCATCGTTTACGATAAAAGAGACTTTGATCCTAAAGGTATCAAGGACTACGAGGATTTGACAAAACCGGAATTAAAGGGCAAACTGCTAATCAGAAGCGCGACGGCTCCGTATAGCAAGTCGCTGCTAGCTGCTATCATCGAGGCTGACGGCAAAGACGCGGCTACTAAATGGGCGGAGGGCATGCTAAAAAATCTAGCCCGCGATCCAAAAGGCGGCGATAGGGATCAGGCTAAGGCTATTTACGCAGGCGAGGGCGACGTAGCAGTGATGAACACCTACTACATAGGCCTCATGCTAACCTCTCCGAAAGCCGAAGACGTAGAGGCTGCGAAGAATCTTGGCATCATTTTCCCGAATCAAGACAACCGCGGCACGCACGTAAATATCAGCGGTATCGCGCTAACAAAGGCTGCTAAAAATAAAGAAAACGCAGTTAAATTTATGGAGTTTATGGTGAGCCCTGAGGCGCAAAAGATACTTGCGGGTATAAATTTCGAGTATCCGATCAACGCAGAGGTCGAGCCTAGCGACATCGTAAAGGGCTTTGGTAAATTTAAAGAAGACTCGACTCCGCTTTATAAAAGCGTGCAAAACACGAACGAGGCTATTAAAATTTACGACGTAGCCGGCTGGAAATAATGAAAGTAAAATTCGGGGCGATCTTTATCGCCCTTATCGTTTTGATCCCCATTTTTAGCATATTTTTCGAGATCGCTTTGGGCGATTACTCCTTGCTCGAGCACTTTTTTAAGTATCTTTTTATGAGGTATATCCAAGGTACTTTTGCCGTTGCGGCGGGCGTTTTGGCGCTTAGTTTGGTTATCGCCGTGGTTTCGGCGTGGCTGGTGGCGAACTACCGCTTTGCGCTATCAAATTTCTTTGAATATGCCCTCATCCTTCCGTTTGCGATTCCTGCTTATATATTTAGCTTTTGCTACGTCGGGATTATGGATTACGGCGGATATTTTCATCAAATTTTCGGCTTTAGGCTGGAGTTTATGAACATTTACGGAGCGATTTTTGTGCTGTCGTTGTCGCTTTATCCATACATCTATATGTTTGCCAAAACCTCGTTTAAAACGCAGTCCGCAGCGATTTACGACGTTTGTAAAATTTACAAGCTACCCGGCCTTGCCGTGTTTTTTAGGGTTGCGATATTTCTGTCGCGTCCGGCGATCGTGGGCGGAGCGATGCTCGTGCTCATGGAGACGCTTAGCGACTACGGCACGGCTGCTTATTACGGCATAGAGACTTTTAGCGCTGGCATTTTTAAGCTATAGTTTGACATGGGCGACTCTTACTCCGCGTCCGTGCTAGCGGGACTTTTGATGATGTTCGTGTTTGTTTTGATGATATTTGAGCACGTTAATAAAAACTCTAAAAAATACAGCTTCTCCACGCACGACACATCCAAATTTACGCAAAAAAAGAAGCTTGGCAAATTCGGCTCGGCGGCGACGTTTTTATGGTGTGCGAGCGTGTTTTGCCTTGCGTTTGCCTTTCCTTTTACCTGGCTTTTGTACTGGAGTATTCACGAGCTAGATAGCTTTAAATTCGAGTTTGTGCAGATGGCTTTAAATTCGCTTCTGATGGCTGCGGGCGCGGCGATACTCATCACGGCGATTAGCTTTTTTCTCGTTTTTGCGACGAGACTTATAAAAAACAAAGCGCTAAACGCTTTTTTGCTAAAATCCGTCTCGCTAGGCTACGCGCTGCCGGGCGCTAGTATCGGGCTTTGCGTGATGATAGTTTTTGGCTACGTTGACCGAAATTTCGGCACGCATCTGCTCTCGTCCAGTTTTGTGGTGCTTATTTTCGGATACGTCGTGAGGTTTTTGGCGACCTCGATATATGCTATCGAGAGCGGATACGCCAAGATCCCGGCAAATATCGACGACGCCGCGCTTTTGCTAAACGGCTCGCGGTTAAATTTGTTTTTTAAAGTGCATTTTCCGTTACTTCGCCACTTTTTCTTTCTCTCGCTCATCGTCGTTTTTATCGACATCATTAAGGAACTGCCGCTTAGCCTCATTTTGCGGCCTTTGGGCTTTGAGACGCTTAGTATCAGGGCGTTTTTCTACGCCGCCGACGAGAGGCTTTACGCTGCGGCTTTGCCGTCGTTTCTCATCGTTTCGATGTCGCTAGTGGCCGTCCTTTGGCTCGAGATAATCTCCAGAAAAAAACAAGAAAGATAAAAATATGGCTGAAATTTTAAAAATCGTAAATTTAAACAAGAAATTTGGAAATTTAGAGGTTTTAAAGGACGTAAATTTAAGCCTTAACAAGGGCGAAATTTTAAGCGTCCTGGGCGATAGTGGCTGCGGTAAAAGCACGCTTTTACGTATTATCGCAGGGCTTGAGACGCCAAGCGGCGGGCAAATCGCCGTAAAAGATGGCTGCGGCACGGCTATGATGTTTCAGAGCTACGCGCTTTTTCCTCATTTAAGCGTTTGCAAAAACGTGGAATTTGCGCTGTGGCGACTGCCTAGCGCCGAGCGAACCAAAAGGAGCGCGCAGCTGCTGGAGAAATTTAAAATCTCTGAGCTAAAAGACAAGACTCCCGATCAAATTTCGGGCGGTCAAGCACAAAGGACGGCCTTTGCCAGGGCCGTAGCAAACCGCGAAAAACTGCTTTTGCTCGACGAACCCTTCTCTAATCTCGATCGCAACTTAAAAAGCGCGCTAAGAGGCGAGCTAAAACAGATGATAAAGGCAAACGGTATCAGCGCGGTCATGGTAACGCACGACAAGGAGGACGCCTTTTTGCTAAGCGACAAAATCGCGCTGATAAAAGGCGGCAAGGTTTTGGCTTCCGGCGCGCCTAGGGAAGCTGTATTTTCAGCCCGTATCCTATGAAATCGCCTGCTTTTTGGGCGATATGAACCTGATAAACCCGCAGGAGGCGCAAAACCTGCCGGCCGAATTTAAAACGTGGCTGGAGCAAAGAAACTTTATGTTTCGCCCGGAGCTAATCATAAGCGGCGAAAAATACGAAGCAGACGTAATAGAAGCAAAATTTTTAGGCGCATTTTACGAGTTAAATTTGGACTTTTGCGGAGTTAAATTTAAAGCCGTCGTCAGCTCAAATTTGCAGATTTGCGATAAATTTAAATTTGACCTGGTATAAATTTGGACGGGCTTAGTATAGCCGCGCGATTTTTTATCGTCTAAATTTGCTTGAAACGCAAATTTGACGAATTCGGCTTAGTCTTGATTGTGATTTTCGACGTAATCCACTCTCGACCAGGCAAGCACATATATAAATCCTAGCGCCAGGTAGATACCAAGTACCGCAAGCTCGATAGGGTAGGGGTCGCGCAGGGCTTTGGTTAGTAAAAGCTTTAGCGCCGCAGCGATAAAAGTGCCGATCACGCAAAGCACCGCGTAGCCTGAAAATAGGGCGTTTTGCGTGACTGCGCCGAGTTTTAAATTTATCTTTATCCAAAGCAAAAAGGCAAGCACCGCCACGGCGCAAATGACGAAAAATAGAACCTTGTGCGTGCTAGCGGGCGCGTAGTTTGCGCTAAAACTTAGCAAAATCATCGCGCTGCTAATTGTGATAAAAATGCGGTAAAGCTTAAACACTCCTCCGCCGGCGAGTCTGTTTACCTTTGATATCGCGCCGTAAAGGCAGATAACGGAGACGAGCAACATCGCTACGCGCGCGCTCGTTGCGATATCAAAGAGGCTTTTAGGTAAAACCATCTCTTGCGAGAGTAAATTTAAAATAACCAAAATCCCCGACGTCATACCAAGCGCTCTTGCCGTACTTATGCGC
>JBHRQF010000149.1:0-4169 GCA_042645325.1 Campylobacter sp.
CAACAACGCAAAACCGATGAGTTGATTGATGAATTTAGCTTGGGGCATATCCGTAAAAACCGCGGCGACTTTGAAAAACGCCTAAAAGACGTGATAGACGAGGTAGCCGAGCAAGAAGATGCGATAGTTTTTATCGACGAGATCCACACGATCGTGGGCGCGGGAGCCACGAACGGCGGCGGGCTTGATATGTCAAATTTACTAAAACCGGCTCTCGCAAACGGCTCGCTTCGCTGCATCGGAGCGACGACGTATGCGGAGTATCGCAGCTTTTTTGAAAAAGAAAAAGCCCTCTCGCGCAGATTTGCTAAAATCGACGTCGTAGAGCCTAGCACAGACGAGAGCGTCGAGATCCTAAAAGGACTTCGCGCCAAATACGAGAGCTTTCACGGCGTCAAATTTAGCGACGAAATTTTAGCCAAAAGCGTGGAGCTAGCCAAAAAATACTTAAACGATAGATTTTTGCCAGATAGCGCCATCGATCTTATCGACGAGGTCGGCGCAGCTCTAGCCCTGCAAAACAAAAGCAAAACCGTAAAAATGTCCGATCTAAGCGCGGTTTTAAGCAAGATGGCAAATATCCCCGATACAAATCTAAAATCAGACGCCGCGGCAAATTTGAAAAATCTAGCACAAAGGCTCAAGTCTGAAATCTTTGGCCAAGACGATGCCGTCGACACGCTAGTGGCGGCGATCAAGCGCTCGTATGCGGGGCTAAAACAGCCAAACGCGCCTGTGGGGGTGTTTTTATTTACGGGCGCAAGCGGCGTGGGTAAAAGCGAGCTAAGCGCGGCTCTAGCGCGAAATTTGAGCGTGCACTTCGAGCGATTTGACATGAGCGAATACATGGAAAAACATAGCGTATCGCGTCTCATCGGCGCGCCTCCCGGATATGTCGGGTTTGAAGAGGGCGGCATACTCACGAACGCCGTTAAAAAGCACCCTTATAGCGTGATTTTGTTTGACGAGATTGAAAAGGCCAGCGACGAGATGATAAACATCTTTTTGCAAATTTTCGATGGCGCTAGCCTCACCGATAACACGGGCGCAAAGAGCGATTTTCGCAACGCCGTCATCATAATGAGCTCAAATTTGGGCTCAAAAGAGGCTCCGACGCTAGGCTTTAGCAAAGACGAAAGCGGTAAAGCAGACTCGGCGGTAAAGGGATTTTTTAGTCCCGAGTTTCGCAACCGCATAGATAAAATCGTGCATTTTAACGACCTTAGCGAGGACTCGCTAAGCCTCATCGCGCAAAAGATCATTAACGAGATAAACTCAAGCCTCGCCGAGAAAAAAGTCGTCATAAAAGCCTCCGCCGAAGCCAAAAAATACCTCTGGCAAAAGGGCTATAGCAAGGAATTTGGCGCCAGAAATCTAAAACGCCTGGTCCAAGACGAGATTTCAACCAAGCTTAGCGACGAGATACTTTTCGGTGCGCTAAAAAACGGCGGCGTCGCAAATATCACGCTAAAAAACGGCGAGCTGGCGTTTAAATTTGAAGCCCTAAAATAAGCGGTCGCGGGGTCAAATTTGCAAAAAATCTATAACTTTCCCGACCCCGCAAACGCCCCCGCAAACTCCCCTCTAGCCGTCGGCGGCGATCTAAGCGCGCAGGCTCTTTTGCAAGCTTACGATAAAGGTATTTTTCCGTGGTTTTTACCCGGCGAGCCCATATACTGGTGGTCGCCCGATCCGCGCGCAGTGCTAGCTCCAAGCGAAGTGCGCGTACAACAAAGCATAAAATCCGCGCTTAAAAAATTTGAAGTACGGTTTGACTACGACTTTGAAAATTTTCTAAAAATCTGCAAAAGCGAGCGCGAAAAACGCGAACCAACGTGGCTATCGGAAAACATCGTACGCGCCTACCTAAATTTGCACCGTCTAGGCGTCTCGCATAGCGTGGAGGTATATGAGGACGGAGAACTAGCAGGCGGCCTTTACGGGCAAATTTTCGGCAAGGTCTTTTGCGGCGAGAGTATGATTAGCCTAAAAACCGGCGCGTCAAAAGTCGCTCTCATCGTGCTTTGCCGCGCTTTAGAGCCGTTTGATTTTCTCATCGACTGCCAGGTTATGAACGATCATCTAAAATTTATGGGCGCAAAAGCTATGAAACGAAGTGAGTTTTTAGACAAATTTAACGAACTAAAAAATCAGCCTAGCGGGTTTGGCGAATTTAAAAATTTACTCTAGTTTTGGAACGTATTTTGCTTGTTATCTCTTAAATTTTAGAGAAAAGGCAATAAAATGTTCGCAGGTATCCAAACCTCAAAATCAAAACCGCTCGCAGAAAGCGCGCTGACAAGCAGAAATTTACGACAGCAAATGATTTCTAGCAACATAGCAAACATCGATACGCCTTTTTACAAAGCCCGCGATATCGCGTTTGAAGCGGCTTTATCGCAAACGGCGCAAGAGATCTACGGCAAAGACGAAAATAAAATTTTAAAACTCGCGCAAACGGACGACGCGCACTTTCCTCGCGTGGATTTTCCGGAGTCAAACGGGGCGACGATATTTCTACGCGACGGACACATGGCTCGGAACGACGCAAACACCGTCGATCTAGATGTCGAAACGACCGAGCTTAGCAAAAACGCGATAATGGTAACCGCGCTTGATCGCGCCATGAGACAAAGCGGCCAGATATTTAAAAACGTTATTGACGCTAGCAGCAAAATTTAAGGATAGATTATGAGTAATTATTTAAGCGACTTTGATATCAGCGGATACGGACTAAGCGCTCAGCGCTTTAGGATGAACGTCATCAGCTCCAACATCGCCAACGCAAACACCGTGCGAACGGCAGAAGGCGGCCCATATAGACGCCGCGAAGTGATATTTAAGGCGGTTGATTTTGATAGCGTACTAAACGACGAAGTGGCGAAAAAACATAACTTGCTCGAATACGAGAATCCGCTAGACGATAAATTCTATACAAAAGACGCAAAACCTGCTATAATGAGCGTCGTAGTTGACAAGATAGTGCGCGACGACAAGGACTTTAAGCTAAAATACGATCCGTCTCACCCAGACGCCGACGCGAGGGGCTACGTAGCGTACCCAAACATCAATCCAGTCATCGAAATGGCGGACCTGATCGAGGCCACGCGCGCCTATCAGGCAAATGTTTCGGCATTTCAGTCGGCTAAAACGATCGCTCAAAGCGCGTTAGAATTATTACAAGGTTAAATTTTATGACGAATATAGATAAAATCGGCTCGGTCGCTTCGCCGTTTGAAAAAAAAGAAGCAAAGACTCTGCAAAACCAAAAAGGGGAGTTAAATTTCGGCGACGTGCTAGACAGCTCGCTAAAAGAGCTAAACGAGATACAAATCAACGCAGACAAAGCCATCGCCGATCTAGCAACGGGCGAGGTAAAAGACCTACATCAAGCCGCTATCGCCATCGGCAAGGCCGATACGTCAATGAAACTCATGCTAGAGATCCGTAATAAGGCCCTAAGCGCATACAAAGAAATCTCAAGAACGCAAATTTAAGCCTTGAATCAGCGAAAATCAAAAACAATCGCTTTATTTGCGTTTATTCTGTTTTTTATCTGCATATTTTTGGCAGTTATCTTTTACCGCGCAAATATCGAAAGACGACTGCCAAAACTAGAAACTAGCGACATAAACACAGCCCTGCGCGGCAACATAATAACAAAAGACGGCTTTAGTATCACCGGCAGCCAAAAGCTCTACAAGGTGATGGTGGACACTAGAAACATCGATCCGGATAAAAAAGATCTATTTATCAAACTATACTGCATATATAGCGGAGACGATATAAAGCGCGTAACCAAAATCATCAACAGTCAAAAAGGCGCCGTTACGCTCTCCTATAAGATCGATGCCAAGGGTGCAGCGTATCTACAAGAGCTATCAAAAAAGCTGTATAGAAAAAAAATCTTTATCCCATACGAAGACCCGAATACCGGGGCCGCGATACTGCGCAATATGAGCATAATAGAAAGCGGAGAAAGTAGACAATACGTCGCCGCCGACGCGCTCACGCCGATGATAGGCTACGTAAAAAAGGTCGAAAAAGACGGTATTACTAAAACAGAAGGGGTAAAGGGCGTAGAGAAAGCCTACGAATACTACATCTCCTCGATCCAAGACGCAAAACTGCTAGGCCCAAAAGATATCGGAAATAACATTATCTTAACC
>JBHRQF010000150.1:0-4164 GCA_042645325.1 Campylobacter sp.
ATCTACATCTTGGGGCTAATTTATGGATAGGACGGCGCGTTATCTTTTTTCAAACTTCCTAGGTACGTTCGCATCGCTATTTGCGACGCTTTTTCTCATCATGTCGATCGTGTTTTTTATTCAGATCGCGCGTATCACGTCATACATCGAGATTACCTTTATAGAGCTTTTTAAACTCTATATGTTTATGCTGCCTAGAGTGCTACTTTTTACCGTACCTATCGCGTTTTTCGCATCGCTTGCGCTCATGTTTTTTAGACTTTCGCGCGAAAACGAGAGCATCGTGCTTTTTACGCTCGGATATTCGCCAGTTAAGATCGCTAAATTTTTCCTCATCGTTAGCGGCACTGTTTCAGCCTTTCTCATCGTCACGGCGATAGTACTGATCCCTACGGCCGCGGAGCTAAACTCAAATTTCGTATCTTACAAAAAAACCGTCGCCAAGCTAAATTTAAAAACAACCGAATTCGGACAAAAATTTTCCGACTGGATGGTCTTTATCCAAAATGAAAAAAACGACGAGAACGGCACTCTTTACGAGGGTGTGACGCTTTATTCGCCAAAAGAAGGCGCACACCGATTCGTCCTTGCTAAAAACGCTCGCCTAACCAACAATAACGCCGTGCTTGAGTTTACGCTATCAGAGGGTAAAATTTACGATATGAGAGACGCCTCGTGGCATAAAACCGACTTTGGCACGATGAAAATCAGCACCGCCCAAGAGGACAGCGTCGCGCAGACGAAGTCGTTTGTACAGTATTGGCAGGCGATGAGCGAAGATAAAAAGCGCGCCAAAGACTTCGCAACCTACGTTCTCATCGCGCTTTTTCCGCTAGCGACGACGCTTTTTGCCTTGAGCCTTGGTATCGTGACTTACCGCTACGAAAAAGGCTTTGTGTATTTTGGGATATTTGGCGTGCTGTTTGGATATTTTACGCTCATTATGCTCTTTAGCTCGCGCGTTTTTATCGCGATTGCGGCGATATTTTTGTTATTTTTTATCGCCTCGATTTTTAGCTTTAGGGCTAAAATTTTAAAAAGATACTAAGTGTGGCTTAAACTCGTTTTTAGCTACGACGGGTCGAAATTTCAGGGCTCGCAGACCCAGCCGCACGAAAATGGCGTCGAGGACGCACTGGGCGCTGCTCTAGCGCACGTAGGGATCTTTGGCAAAATAATCTCCAGCTCGCGCACCGATAAGGGCGTGCACGCAAACAATCAAGTCGCCTGCGTGGAGTGCGGCGAGCATTTTAGGGACTTTGCGCATCTCAGAGCTCTCATCAACCGCCACGCTCACCCGGCTATTCACGTCAAATTTATAAGCCGCGTTAAAGACGACTTTCATCCGCGATACGACGCTACGGCACGTGCATATCGATACGTCATCAATCACGGCGAGTTTTCGCCTTTTTTGTCGCCTTACGAGACCTTTTTGCCAAAATTTGACCCAAATTTAGCAAACGAGCTGCTCGCGCTTTTTGTCGGCGAGCACAATTTTAGCGCGTTTATGAAGCTTGGCAGCGACGTCAAAAGTCCCGTGCGGCGCGTCTCAAAGACTTTTTGCTACGCGCGCGGCGAACGAACGATTATCATCTTTAAAGCAAACGGCTTTTTGCGCGCCCAGGTTCGCCTCATGGTCGCTAGCGTTTTAAAGGCGCTTGAGCTTGCCAAAAGCGGTAAATTTAGACAAACGCAGGTGCAGGAGTTTAAATTTGAGTGCACAGAGGCGGCAAATTTGGACGCAAATTTAAACAAAAAAAGCCGCGATAACATCCTGACAGCAAGTCACGAAAGCGTAAATTTGGCGAAATTTGAAAAAAACGCAAATTTGACAGCCGAACATGCGGTTTGCGTCGCCTCAAAATTTGACGCTAAAAACTCAAATTTAAACGAAGCCGAAAGTAGCTGCCGAGACGAAAATTTCCTAAAAGCAAAAAAGCTTTTACGCCAGGCTATCTACGAGCAAAAGCCGCTCACGCGTATTCCCGCACCGCCAAACGGCCTTTATCTAAACCGAGTTTTTTACGAATGATAAATCCAAAAATAAAAGAAGCCATCGCCGCCGTAACGCAAAAGCAAAATGAGTGTAAAAAAATAGTCAAAAAATACGCTACATTTATGACTATAACGACATTTGTCGCACCAATACTAATTTTTATTATTATGGAGCGACGCTTTGAAATATTCTTTCTTTCATTTGCAGTCATCCCAATATACGTCACGCCGAGGATTCCAAAAGTAGAAAAAACGCTGGAAGAGTATAGAAGCTTCTACAAAAATGTTTTTGTTAGCACGGTAATTGCCGATATAGATAGCAATTTTACATACGAGCCTCAAAAAGGCATCACCGCAAACGAATTTTATAAAAGCGGAATATACAGGCGCGTAAATTTTTACGGCGAAGACCAAATAAGCGGTACTTACGCTAATGTCAAATTTCAATTAAGCGAGGCTATAAAAGTAGAAAAAACATATGACTCAAACGGCTCAAAAAACCCTTATCTGGCGCTTTTGAGAGTAAGCAAAGTCATATACGACGAATACATGGACTTTAACGGTACAGTACTAGTCTGCGAGTTTTATAAAAATTTCAAAGGACAAACGATACTAGCCGACAAAAAGGTGCTAAATACGAAAATATCTGGCGAAAAAGAGATACTTGACGATACAGAGTTTAACGGCGAATTTCGCGTATTTACCGACGACAAAATAGAAGCGCGCTATCTTTTAAGCCCCGGTTTTATGCAACGCCTACGCGAGGTTAAGCAGGGTTTTGACAGTGCCGTATCGCTAAGCGCGGCGTTTATGGACAATAAATTCTATCTCTTTTTAAACGGTGCAAAAAACCGTTTTGAAAGTTCACTATTAGACCCGCCGCTAAGCCTTTCTGATGCACAGGCCATAAAAGACGAAGTCTTGCGGCTATTACGCGTCATAGACGAGTTAAATTTAAGCCTTGACGTTTATAAATAATTTTACTTCGGTAGTAAATTTCGCCAACGATGAGCTTAAAATTTGACCGTAAATTCGGTCGGCAAATTTAAATATACCGCAACGCCGCACAAAGCCGGTCGCCCCCCAACGGACGCCTATTTTCAAATTTAACGGCACTAATCTAAAATAAATACAGCCGGCGCTTTCCCGTAAATTTGAGCCAAATTTTACAAAATATCCCTCTGCCCTTTTGCGTTTACCGGGCTTAGCACGCCCATTTGCTCCATCTGCTCGATGATCGTAGCTGCGCGGTTGTAGCCGATTTTTAGGCGGCGTTGCAGATAGCTGATCGAGGTTTTTTGCTCGCTTAATACGATCTCTTTGGCCTCTTCGTAGAGCTCGTCTAGCTCGCCCGCGATCGCAGTACCGCCGCCTGCGCCGCCGCTAGCGCCCTCCTCAGCTAGAAATCTCTCGTCGTAGACCACCTCTTGCTGCGCTTTTAGGAAATTTACGATCACGTCGATCTCTTTTTCGCTAGCAAAGGGCGCGTGCAGTCTGATGACGCCGGGGCTTCCAGGAGGCGTAAATAGCATATCGCCGCGCCCTAGCAGACTCTCTGCGCCCATTTGATCTAGGATTACCTTACTATCGATGCGCTGACCGACGCGGTAGCTGATGCGGCTAGGTAAATTTGCCTTTATGAGCCCCGTCACGACGTCTACGCTGGGGCGCTGGGTGGCGACGATGAGATGTATGCCGCTAGCCCGTGCCATCTGCGCCAGGCGCCCGATATATAGCTCCACGTCCTTGCCGCTAGTCATCATTAGATCGGCCAGCTCGTCGATGATAACGACGATGTACGGGAACTGCTCGCCGCCTTCTTCTTTCATCTTTTCGTTGTAGCTTTCTATATTTTTGGTGCGCGTATGACTCATGATTTTGTAGCGGCGCTCCATCTCGGCAACCATGTTTGATAGCGCGGTGATGGCCTGCTTAGCCTGCGTGATGACTGGCGTTAGCAGGTGCGGGATGTCGTTATAGATGCTAAACTCCAGCATCTTTGGATCTATCATCATCAGGCGCAGCGTCTGCGGACTGTTGCGATATAGTAAGCTTAGCAGCATCGCGTTTATGCCTACGCTCTTACCCGAGCCCGTCGTTCCCGCGATTAGCAGGTGGGGTAGCTTTTTTAGATCGGTGATAAAGGGCGCGCCGACGATATCCTTGCCT
>JBHRQF010000151.1:0-4119 GCA_042645325.1 Campylobacter sp.
TTTCCCTAGTATGAAAGAGCGCTACTCAAAACGTTTCGGCCGCAATGAGCCAAATCCATACCTAAAGCCTGAGGTCGCTAACCACTACGAGGTCGGTTATCAAAGAAGCTTCGGCGAGGCTTTGAGACTGGAGACGGCGGTATTTTACTCCAAGGTTAAAGACGCTATCGGCGAGCATAACATTATCATAGGCGGCAAAAAGCTAGCTCAAGCTATAAACGTCGATAAAGCTGAATACAAAGGCTTTGAGCTTGGCGCGACATATTTTGCTGGGCAAAATTTGGAGCTAGGCGGCAACTACACCTATATCAGCGCAAAATATAAAAGCGGTGCGGATAGTAGAGTTTACGACATACCTAAACACAAGGCTTTTGCTTACGTAGATTACAAGATCGTGCCTAAATTTAGCATTTACGCATCGCAGTATATGATCTCTAGCCGCTACTCAAACTCTTACGAAGTAACAAAACTAGCGGGCTTTGGCGCAACAAACGTCAAATTTATCTACAAACCTACCGAAAGCCTAAGCGTCGAGGCAGGCATATCAAATCTGTTTGATAAAAACTACGAGTATAGAGAAGGCTATCCGGAAGAGGGAAGGGTATTTTTCACGAATTTAAGATATAAATTCTAATTAGAATTTGCAAGGCGGATCGCTCTAAAAATGGCGAATCCGCATAAAATTTGACTCTATTTATATAATAAAATCTATTTTAAAATTTCTTTAGCTATACTTTACAAAATCATTTAAAGGCGAAAAATGTTTAAAAAATTTTTATTGTTTTTCTTTGCGTTTTTGGGCTTTTGCTTTGCGATGACGCCCGAGCAGATCAAAGACTACATCGCCCAAAACAGCGAAAACATGGAGCAGTTGCAAGGCACTCCGACCAAAATTTACGCCAGCTCGCCGCCTCTTTTATATATGCTTTACGCGCTTGATCCCACTAAAATCAGCGGCACGAATTTCGAGTGGAACGACTACGAGCGGCCCTACGTCAAAAAAGAGGTGCAAGAGCAGCCCGTCGTGGGCGGCTTTTTCGGTCAGGGTAAAATTCCAAACGTCGAGATGCTGCTGCGCCTAAACCTCGAGCTCATCCTCGTAAACGCAAGCTCGCGCAACGCCAAGAAGATGAGCGAGGTCTTCGGCTCTATCAAAAAACCGATGCTCTATCTAAGCGCGACGAGGCTCGAGGACTACTTGGACGGATTTGAAATTTTAGGCGAAGTGACGGGCAAACAGGAGCGCGCGGCGCAACTCGTAAACTACGCGAAAAAGTCGCTAAATTTAACCGCGCAGATCGAGGAATACATCAGGAAAAATAATCTGCAAAAGGTGAAAATTTACTACGCGCAGGGCAGCGACGGGCTAGCCACCGAGTGCGAGGGCTCGTGGCACGCGACGCTCATCGAGAGAGCCGGTGCGCAGAACGTGCATAAATGCAGCGAGGATCCAAACGCCAAATCCTTCGGGCGCGTAAAGATCAGCTTCGAGCAGCTCGTAAAGTATGATCCGGACGTTATCCTTATCTACGAAGAGGAACTATTTGATAAAATTTACGGCGATCCGAAGTGGCAGCTACTAGGCGCGGTAAAAAACAAAAAGGCCTACTACATCCCGCGCGAGCCCTTTTCGTGGTTTGACCGCCCGCCTTCATTTATGAGGTTTTTGGGGCTAAAATGGCTCATAAACTTAACCTACCCCGAAGCGTTTAAATTTGACATCGTTTCCGAAACGCACGAGTTTTACAAGCTATTTTTGGATCTTGAGCTCACAGACGAGCAAATTTATAAAATTTTAGGACGGGGCGCCGAGTGAGTAAAGAAAGATGAGCAAAAGGGCGTTTGCGTTTTTGGCCCTACTGCTGGCGCTTTGCGTCGCGGGCTCGCTGCTGCTTGGCAAATACGGCTTTAGTGCGGGTGACTACGCGCACTACGTCACGGCGCTGCTGCGGGGCGAAAGCTTAAAAGATTTCGAGGTTATGCACACGCTCTTACTTGAAATTCGCCTGCCGCGCATACTTGCGTGTGTGCTCATCGGTGCGAGCCTAGCGATCAGCGCGCGGCGTATCAGGCGATGTTTGTTAACCCGCTCGTTAGCCCCTCGATCCTGGGCGTTCTAAGCGGTGCGGGATTTGGCGCTGCGGTCGGGATGTTTTTCAAATTTAACGAATACCTCATCCAGCTTAGCACATTCGGCTTCGGCTTTCTTGCCGTGGCTGTAGCGCTCGGCATTTCGGCGCTGTATTCACGCAGCGGCAGCGTCATCGTGCTAGTTCTGGGCGGCGTCATCAGCGGCTCGCTCTTTACGTCGCTGCTCTCGGTGCTAAAATATGCCGCAGACCCGAGCGACGCGCTTCCGGCGATCACATATTTTTTGATGGGAAGCCTCGGCTTTGCGTCCAAAAGCTTCATCCAAATTTCGATCCTGCCGATGTGCGCGGGCGTTTTACTGCTGGCGCTTAGCGGCAAATACCTAAACGTGCTAAGCCTTGGCGAAGAGGAGGCAAAGAGCCTGGGCATAAACACGACGCGGGTTAAAATTTTCATCATCCTGGTTGCGACCTTCATTAGCGCGCTTAGCGTGACGATCGCGGGCATCATCGGCTGGATCGGGCTTATCGTGCTGCAGACGCACGCGCCGTCGTATGACTACAGCGTCTTTGACGTCGCTCTGATGGGCGCGCTGTACAGGACGCCGCTGTTTTCTAGCTTTAGTGCGGCGGATAAAAAGCTAGCCGAGCAGGCGCTGGAAAAGATGGGTATCGCGCACCTAAAAAACGCGCCCTACACAAAGGTCAGCGGCGGCGAGCGGCAGCTGGCGTACATCGCGCGCACGCTGGTTCAGGGCGCGAAAGTGATCTTTATGGACGAGCCCACCAACGGGCTGGATTTTGGCAATCAAATTAGGCTGCTAGAGATGATAAAAGCGCTGGGAGATGAGGGCTACACCTTCGTGCAGACGACGCACTACCCGCGCCACGCGAAATTCGTTTCAAATTTGACGCTGTTTATAAAAGACGGCGAAATTTTAGCCTTCGGGCGCAGCGAGCAGCTCATAAACGCCGAAAATATCGATAAAATTTACGGCATAAACTACGAAAGATACGAGGATAGATTATGATTTTACCTTCAAACTACGACGAGATCGACTTTGACGCTCTTTATAAAGCGCAAAAGGCGAGAAGCTCGTTTGGCAAAAAATTTGCCGAGGATTGGGACAAAAAGGCGCCAAGCTTTAACGAGGGCGTGATGAAAAGCGCCTACGCGCGCGAGTTTATAGACAAGGTTGATTTTACGGGCGTCTCCACGCTGCTTGATTTCGCGTGCGGCGCGGGCGCGCTAAGCGTGCTAGCGGCGGAAAAGGTGGATCAAATTTACGGTTACGACTTTTCGCCGAGGATGCTAGAATTTGCCCGCGAGAACACTCAAATTCGCGGCGCAAAAAACGCTAAATTTGCGCAAAAAGCCTTCGAGGACGACTGGTCTGACGTACCCGCGTGCGACGTCGTCTTCGCCTCGCGCTGCCTTGAGGTGGACGATCTAAAAGCCGCGCTTAGTAAGCTTCTTTTAAAGACTAAAGAATCGCTTTACATCACATTTAAGGTGGGTGGCAGCTTCGTGGATGAGGACGTTTTGGGCGCGATAGGGCGCAAGGTGGAGCAAAAGCCCGACTTCGTCTATCTTTTAAACATCTTGTTTCAAATGGGCTATCTGCCGAGCCTAAGCTACATCAAAGCCCAATGCCACGGCGGCGGAGCGAAAAGCGCGGAGGAGTTTGTGCAAAAGACGCGCTGGATGCTTGGCGGTGAGCTAAGCGACGCGGAGGAGGCGCGACTAGCGGAGTATTTTAACAGCGGCAAATACGAGCCAAAGCGGGATTTTATGCACTGGGCGTTCGTGCGGGTGGATAAAACAGATAAGCTTTAGCTTAGTTGCCTTATTTTATGAATGGAGCAGGATAAATTTTGAAGCTAAATTTAGCTAGAAAAGAAGCGTAAATTTAGCCTGCTAAAAATTTTATCGATAAAATTGCGAGAGCCGGTAAGTATTCATTTTTAAAAATTTAATGCAAAATCGGGATCGCTTGTCCGCTAAAAAAGAAGCAAGTCAAAAAACTCG
>JBHRQF010000152.1:0-4095 GCA_042645325.1 Campylobacter sp.
CCTGCGACCAAATCGCTGCCAAAAGAGATGCTGCCGATCCTCACAAAACCGCTGATCCACTACGGCGTGGACGAGGCGCTAGAGGCCGGCATGAAAAACATGGCGTTTATCACCGGTCGCGGCAAGCGCGCGCTGGAGGACTATTTTGATATCAGCTACGAGCTCGAGCATCAGATATCTGGCACGAACAAGGAACACCTGCTAACCGAGATCAGAGAGCTGATGGCGCGCTGCACGTTTTCATTCACGCGCCAAGAGAGCATGAGAGGCCTAGGAAACGCCATCCACACGGGTAAAGTCCTCGTGCGAGACGAGCCTTTTGGCGTGGTGCTGGCTGATGACCTCTGCATCAACGAAGAGGGCGAAGGCGTGCTATCTCAAATGGTAAAAATTTACGAAAAATACCGCTGCAGCGTCGTCGCCGTGATGGAAGTGCCGATCGAGCAGAGCAAAAACTACGGCATCGTCACAGGCCGCGCGATCGAGGACGATCTGCTGATGGTGAGCGACATGGTCGAAAAACCGGACCCAAAAGAAGCTCCGAGCAACCTAGCAGTCATCGGCCGCTACATCCTGACGCCCGATATTTTCACGATCCTAGAGCGCACCAAGCCCGGCAAAAACGGCGAAGTGCAGATCACCGACGCGCTAAAAGAGCAAGCCAAAGACGGCATGGTGCTAGCGTATAAATTTAAAGGCAAGCGCTTTGACTGCGGTAGCGTCGAGGGCTTCGTGCAGGCGACAAATTTCTTCTATGAGCTAGGCAAAAATGCTAAAAAATGAGCTATTTTTCGAAAAAACGCCGCTAAGCGCGATCGGCTCCTACGCCAAACGTATGAACGACGAGCTAAAAGGCGGCGAGATCGGCTACTATCACCTGCCCGAAATCGGCGCAAATCTGCTTAGTGAAATCGCCGAATATGAAACGACGCTCGCGCACATAAAAAGCGTCGTACTTGTAGGTATCGGCGGCAGCAGCCTGGGTGTCAAGGCGCTAAAAACGATGTTATCAGGCGCTAAAAGGAGCCGCGAGCGAGAGCTTTATTTTCTTGATAACGTGGACGCCTTTAGCTTTGAGAGCGTTTGCAAGAGCGTCAAATTTGACGAGACGCTTTTTATCATCTCGTCAAAATCAGGCACCACGATCGAGACGATCACTCTATTTAAGTGCATTTTGGAGCGCTTTAAGCCGTCAAATTTGAGCCAAAATTTCATCGTCATCACCGACCCCGCCTCTCCGCTAGAGACCTACGCCAAGCAAAACGGCATCAAATTTTTTAATATTCCTAAAAACGTCGGCGGCAGATTTAGCGTGCTTAGCGCGATCGGTCTGGTACCGCTAATGCTGTGCGGATACGACGCGGCGGCGCTGCTAGAAGGCGCTCGGGCGTGTAAAAAGCGATTTTTAGAGGACGGCGACGACACGCTGCTACAAAAAGCCTACCACTATGCGACGCACAAAAACGCCAAGATCAACGTGATATTTAGCTACGGCGATAGATTTTTGGAGTTTAACGACTGGTACGTGCAGCTGTGGGCGGAGAGCCTGGGCAAGAAAAAGGGCTACAAACGCTATGGACTTACGCCGGTCGGGCTCATCGGCTCGCGCGATCAGCACAGCTTTTTACAGCTCATCATGGACGGCGTAAAGGACAAGACGGTAACATTCATCAAAGTAGCGAGCGCGGACGCTGACGTAGCAGTGCCGAGTATGAACCTAAACGGACTTGAAGGTTGCGACTTTGTAAACGGGCTAAATTTGGGCGAGCTAATCAACGCCCAGTGTAGCGCCACCATGCATGCGCTCGTGCAAGAAGGCATCAGCGTGGACGTCATCGAGCTTGAGCGGCTAGATGAGGCGAGTGCGGGGTTTTTGATTTATTATTTTGAACTTCTCACGTCGGCTACGGGCATAATGCTAGGCATAAACACTTACGATCAGCCGGGTGTCGAGGTCGGCAAACGCATACTAAAAACGATGCTGACGGCCGGAAAATAAAGGCTGCGGCGTAAATTTACGCGGATTTTGCTTTACGGAGGCATGTGCAAACAAAGTCCCGCTGGTCTCGCAATTTTTTGAGCTGACGGCTCAAATTTGCGGTATGTCGGCAAATTTGAGTTAAATTTGTCGTGGCTTTATTTTGGCAAATTTTAGGCGGAAATTTAGTGCGCATTTGTCAAATGTCGGCAAATATACAACAAGCTACTTCTTTGTGACGCGACTTTTTATTCATTTTTGTAGCGTTGATAACTTGAAGCGTAAATTTGGTGCGACATTGCGCAATCTTTAGCCTTTACTAAAATCGTACCAGTAAAATTTATCGGCAAATTTGCTAGATTTTACTTTTTAATACCGCTAGTTTGATCATAAATATTATTTGGCAAACGCGTTTATAGACGAATTTAACAGCTTCCACCATATATCATCCTATAATTTGTAACATAAACTTCTATCCTTTTGTCCTCTCATTACTAAAACTTCCTTTTTGGTTATTTTTGGCATATTTAGTGAAATTTAAAGGCCTACCAAAGAACGTGGACCTATTTGATCAAAAATATTTTTATACCCCGTAGTAATCTTTATCAACACTTGACAAAGTAATGTATTCTAAATTCTCAAAAAGTCTTTACAAACAATAATTTTTATTATTTGCAAATTATTTTTCTTTAAGTTTTATATGCTATAATTTCGTCACAAATCAAATCAAAGGAGACAAAATGTCAAAAGTTGTTACCCAGTTAAATCAAATCCAAGCTGACGCTCATGCGTTATTCGTTAAATTTCACGACTACCACTGGTATGTAAAAGGTATTCAGTTCTTTAGCGTACACGAATACACCGAAAAAGCGTACGAAGATATGGCAGAGATATTTGATGACGTCGCTGAGCGCGCTATACAGCTAGGCGGTAGAGCTATCACCAAAACAGAAGAGCTAAACAAGTTAGCTCATCCAAAAACAGATAACAAAGATAGCTACACCCCAACCGAAGTTTTAAAAGGCGTTTTGGCTGAGTACGAGCACTTGCTGGGCGAATTTAAAAAGCTAGAAGAAGTCGCCGAAGAAGCAAAAGACAGCACGACCGTAACTATGGCGCAAGATCAAATCGCCAAATACGAAAAAGCTATCTGGATGCTAAAAGCTACTTTGGCTTAATTTTTGGGGCATAAGCCCCTTTTTCTATTCTTTTTTCTTTCAAATTTTAATTTCTACAAAATATCAACTTAGTTGTCTTTAACATTTTCAAAACAGGCAGAAACTTAATACTCCAAAAATCAACTTAAGCTCAACGAAGCTTAATACAAACATAAATAGTATTAAGTTGCAATGAGAACTATATTTTTAAAAAGTAACGAGCCAAGCGAAGTTAAAAATAAGCATATAGTTAGTTTCAGAATTTCAGAGACGAAATTTAGAGAATTTTATAATATTTTTTATTTAGTATAGGAGATAATAAAATAGCGGATTTTACTAAAATCTTAGAAAAAAGAATCAACAAAACAACTAAAAACATCAGAATTTTAGTATCAAAAAAGTACGAGCTCTTAAAGAGTAACGAGCGCAGCGAAGCTAAGCGACAAGATAAAGATTTTTAAAAGCAAGAAAGGTAGTGGTAAATAAAACACATGTATTTGGAATGCGAAAGCATGACGGCAAGATCTATGCCCAAATAATTAAAAACTACTTCTACAAATGGACTAATACCGATACTATAATTTATTGAGACCACTGGAAACGCCTATGATGGTTAGGTTGACTAGCGAGCGAAGACTCGTTGTAGAGTAAAATATTCAAAGAATGAACTAGCCTACTATTTTGCAAGAAGCCAACAGTAAAACCACATAAAAGGTCGAGAAAATTTTTGGCATTATGTTAAGATTGTCTAAATTAAAAGAATCTTCTCTAAAGCGTAGCAACACCATAGCGACTACAGGAAGGCTAAGAGAAAGAGAGTTTTTGCTTCATTAAAAGAGCGTGAATTTGGGCTCAATAACAGTAAAAATACAAAAACTTTCTATCTTATTTTACCAAAGATGACAAGAGAGAATCCTCCTTATGTTGAGCCTAAAATTAGTTTATCATATAATGTAGTGA
>JBHRQF010000153.1:0-4046 GCA_042645325.1 Campylobacter sp.
CAATTTCTACGCCGTCTTAGCAGGCGAAGAACTCGGTCGCCGCGTCAATACCAAAAACAACGTTTCCGACGCCGATAAAAATCTAAAAATCAAAGATGCCAAATTTGACAATTCACAGGCTCAATGAAGCCCTATGTCAAATTCCCGGACGCTACTGCGGTGACGCCCTATTTTAGCGGTGAGATCCCGGATCCATTCCCTGAGTGCAAGATCACGGCAAATCCCGTTAGTATCGAGTTTAACGCAAACGCGGGCGAGGTCAAATTTAAAGATTTCGAGATATTTAAAGACGGGCGAAAGATCCAAAATTTGCACATCATCACGAGCGCCAACGATATAAACTCCAAATTTTCCTCCAAGCAGTTCGCGGCTTTTTCGCGGGAGGTTTTTGACTTTGGCGCGCAGTATGAGGCGGTTTTTAGCTACGAGCAAGCAGGCGCGCGAAATCAAAGCGCCCAAAACGCGGGCGCGCAGGTAAATCAGATAAAATGGAGCTTTAAAACCAAAACTCCGCAAAATCCGTATTTCGACGCGCGCGACGGCGATGTGCTAGGCGTGGATGCGGATAAGACCTACGAGATATTTTTCCGCCCCAAAGACTGCAACGACCTCATGACGCGCTACTCTTACAAGGCTTCGGGCTTTATGACGCCTACGGTCGCGCAAAGCGGCACAAACACGCTAAGCGTAAAACTAAAAGGCATGGCTGGCGATACGCTAAGCATCGTCGCGGGCGGCATGAGCGTCAAGGTACGGCTCAAAACCAGCTCGCCCGAAGCCGTGCGCGAGAGGAGGGCGTTTTACGTAAAGGCTGGGCTAATGATCGCCGGCGTGATCGTGGTTTTTGCGCTAATCGGCAGAAAGATGAGGCGGTAAATTTACGCCGCTTTGCTTTTTGGGATGGGGCTATCAAATTTGAGCTTTTTGAGGCGAATTTGCTTTGTAAATTTATCGACACAAGAGGCAAAATAAATTTACCTGCAAATTTGACGACTGCTCTCCCGCAGACGTTGCTTTTATTAAATTTGATAATGCTTGAGGCGCGATAATTTAGCTTTTTTCTAAATGGCGCGTTTTGTTTGAGGTTTTGCCGCCTGATGCTCGTCTAAAGGCTATAACTACGCACGGTTGTGCCGGTAAGCGTTATGCGTCATTAAATTTGACGGCCCATTTTCCTGCAAGGTCGTAAAGCGTATATTTTAAATTTCATCCCCGTTTATCTCATCCGCAAGTTTTAAAATTTTATCCCGCACCGCCTCAGGAGCGTAGAGGTCCATCCACTCTATCCCGTTTGATGCGCTAAAAAGCACGGCGATCTGCCCCTCGCTCATCGCGCGTTTGGCAAGCTTGGTCGCCGCGGGACTGTTACCCATATTGGGCGTTTCGTCTATGCTTATCTCGGCACAGCGGCGCAAAATAGGCGCCAAATCAAACTCTCCCTCGAGCAAAATAATAACTGAGCCGCGCCTAAAGCTGCAGGCGTTCCAAAAGATCTCGGCGCCGTTTACGCATTCGCGCGAGAGATTAAGGCAAAATTTGCCCCGCTCGCGTACGAGAAAACTAAACTCGCTCAAGTTTAGCGGATGCTCCACGCTGTCGAAAGCTCCCACGATGCTATCTTCGCGGCCGTTATAGACATAGGCGGCGAGCGCGTTTTGCAGTAGCGGAGCGATGATCTGCTCGTGCGCGCTCGTGTGATCGTCATCTCTGGCGCGGCCTGCGATCTTTACGAAAAACGGTTTAAAATACTCCATAAACGCTCCTTAAATTTATAAAATTTGCTCGCTTTTGCTTTTAAATTTAGCGCTAGCGGTGGTTAAATTTAGCTCGCCGTCGCCGCATTTTCGGCTCGTTTTTCAGACGTCGCCGTTTTTAATTTTGAAATTTGCGCAGACTTTAGCGCGTAAAATTTAAGCGCCGTTTTCTAAATTTAGGCGTGCTCTTAGAATGGCGCGCGTCTAAATTTAACGTCCTAAAATTTCAAATTTATCGCCGTGCACCGCGATCGCCTCGGCATTGTTTATCGGCACCAAATTTAGCTTGCCGCCGTAAATTTTTAAAATTTCAGCCGCTATGTGCTTTTGTCAAATTTACACGCAGTAAAAATCAACAAATACCCAAAATGCTACAAATTTTCATTTCCCACGCGATAAGCCCCACTCTTGCTAGCTTAAATTTACCCCAGCGCCACGTAATCAGCGGGCAACGGCGTGATAACGCTGATAAAGATAAAATCCTCCTTACCGGTGTTTTTCATGCCGTGACACTCGCCCTTAGCCGAGATCACCACGTCGCCCTTTTTGACCGAGATTTGCTTGTATCGACAAGATCGCTCGCTTTTAAAATTTACTTGTTCGCCGTTATCTAAAAGCTCGTCCGTCTTTTTTGCAAGATAAAATACGCCCTCGCCTTGCAAGCACACCCACACGTCGTCGCTTGTGGTGTGCGTGTGTACCGCGACCTCTTGACCGGCTCGCACGACCCAGACTGCGCAACTAGTGGCGTCCGTCTCGCAAAATACCGTTTTTATCGCCTTTTCTCCGCTCTTTGCGACCTCGCTTACGTGATAAATTCGCTTTTTCATTTTTGCTCCTTTTTCGTTCATTTTAGCCGCGCAGAGTGAATACGGCGTGAAATTTAAGTGGATTTGAGCTAAAATCAAAGTCAAAATTTAGCGCAAAAAGGAAAAACGATGCAAGAAAATCCAAAAAAAATGTGGTCGGGTAGGTTTAGCGGTGAGAGTAGCGAGCTTTTGGAGGAGTTTAACGCCTCGATCGGCTTTGACAGGGCGCTTTGGCAGGAGGATATCGCAGGCAGCAAGGCACACGCAAGAATGCTCGGCGCCTGCGGGATTTTAAAGCCTGAGGAGAGCGAAAAGATTGTCGCGGGGCTTGACGCCGTGTTTGAGGAGATAAAAAGCGGTAAATTTGAGTTTAAAACCGCCGACGAGGACATCCACATGGCGGTCGAAAAGCGCCTAAGCGAGCTCATCGGAAGCGATCTTGGCGGTAGGCTACACACCGCGCGCAGCAGAAACGATCAGGTCGCGCTTGATTTTCGCCTCTACGTGCTTAAAAGCGGTGCCGAGATCTCCGAAAAAATCCGCGAGCTAGTCGCCGCGTTGCGAGATATAGCTAGCGAGCACGCGGACACGCTGATGCCAGGCTACACGCACCTTCAGCACGCCCAGCCCGTGAGCCTTGCCTATCATCTGCTAGCTTACGCGTTTATGTTTCGCCGCGACTACGAGCGCTTTGCTAGCTCGCGCGAGCGAAATAACCTCTGTCCGCTAGGCTCCGCCGCGCTTGCGGGCACGCCGCATCCGATAAACCGTGAGCTGGTCGCGCAGCAGCTAGGCTTTGCGGGAGTGACGCCAAACGCGATGGATAGCGTTAGCGACCGCGATTTTGCGCTGGAGATTTTGTTTAACGTAAGCGTACTGATGACGCATGCGTCGCGCCTGTGCGAGGAGCTAATCTTGTGGAGCTCGCAGGAGTTCGGCTTTGTCACGATCAGCGACGCGTACAGCACGGGCAGCTCGATCATGCCGCAGAAAAAAAATCCCGACGTCGCCGAGCTAATCCGCGGCAAAACGGGGCGCGTAAACGGCAATCTCATCGCGCTGCTAACGGTGATGAAGGGCTTGCCACTAGCCTACAACAAGGACATGCAAGAGGATAAGGAGGGCGTTTTCGATAGCGTCGCCACCGCGCTTGCGAGCCTTGAAATTTTAAAACAGATGCTAAAAACGGCTAAATTTAACGAACAAAATATGCTCGCGATGACGCGCCGCGGGCACCTCACGGCAACCGATCTGGCGGACTATCTCGTGCGGGAGAAAAACGTGCCGTTTCGCCGGGCGCACTTCATCACGGGCAAGGCCGTAGCGTATGCGGAAAATTTAGGCTTGGATCTTAACGAGCTAAATGCGCAACAGCTTGCAAGCGTGGATGAAAGCTTGGACGCGGGTGCGGTTAAATTTCTTGATCTAAACGCTTCTAAGGAGGCGCGTAAGTCGCAAGGAGGCACGGCAAATGAGAGCGTGG
>JBHRQF010000154.1:0-4046 GCA_042645325.1 Campylobacter sp.
TTTAAATTTCGCGTTTTGCTATGCGTCACGGTTACGGTTGCGTTGGCGTTTAGCAGTAGATTTGCCATCGGTTTGCCCACGATGTTGCTACGTCCGATCACGACGGCGTTTTTGCCCTCTAAATTTATATCGTAGGCTTTAAAAATTTCCATTATGCCTAACGGCGTGCACGGTACGAATCCGTCAATCCCGCTAGCTAGTTTGCCGACGTTTATCGCGGCAAAGCCATCCACGTCTTTTTCAGGGCTTATGGTTTCTAAAATTTTATTCGTATCTATATGCTTTGGTAGCGGCAGCTGTACTAGGATGCCGTCGATGCCGTCGTCTAAATTTAGCACGTCTATTAGCGCGATTAGCTCGCTTTGCGTCGTAGACTCTGGCAAGCGGTGCATTACGCTTTTTATCTCGCATGCTATGCAGGCTTTTTCTTTTGCCGCGACGTAGGTTTGGCTGGCTTTATCCTCGCCCACTAGTATCACCGCAAGCGCAGGCTCTATGCCTTGATTTTTCAAATTTAACGCTTCGTTTTTTACTCTTTCCTTTACCTGCGCGCTTACGTTTTTGCCGTCTAATATCGTCATTTTCGTCCTTTATTACTTTTTAATCGCAAAGATTGTATGATAGCTAATTTTAGATTAAATTTACGAAAAAGCGAAAGAATTTATGAAAATTTGGCTGATTTTTTGGTTGCTTTGCGGCACAGCGCTTGCGAGCGATTTTATCACGAAAAACGAATACGCAAAGATGCTCTATCAAAACCCGCGCGGTATCGGCTGCGACAAGTGCCACGGCAAGGGCGGCGAAGGCTCGCTCATATCAAAATATAGGCATTTTGATAAAAAAACGAAGCAGATCATCGACGACGAGCTAAGAGCGCCCAGGATAAACAATCTTGATTTTGAGACGTTTAAAGAGGGCGTGCTAAGCGCTAGAAGCGTGATGCCTAGCTACTTTCTTACCGACGAAGAGATAAATTTACTTTACGAATACGTTATAAATTTCAACAAGGATAAAAAATGACGAACAAAGAAGCTTTCGGGCTGGCTAAAAAATATATCCCGGGCGGCGTGGATTCGCCTGTTCGCGCGTTTGGCAGCGTAGGCGGCGAGCCGTTTGTGGTGGACCGCGGCGAGGGCGCGTATCTGGTTGATATCGAGGGTAATCGCTATCTGGACTTTATCCAGAGCTGGGGACCGCTCATCTTTGGGCACTGCGACCCGGATATCGAGAGCGCGGTGATAGCGACGGCTAAAAAGGGACTAAGCTTTGGCGCTCCGTCAAATTTAGAGACGAAGCTAGCCAAACTAATCTGCGACGAGTTTAAAAACGTAGAAAAGGTGCGTTTTGTAAGCTCCGGCACCGAAGCCACGATGAGTGCGATCCGCGTGGCGCGCGGCTTTAGCGGTAAGGACGGACTAATAAAATTTGAAGGCTGCTATCACGGACACAGCGACGCGCTTTTGGTAAAGGCAGGCAGCGGCGCGACGACCTACGGCAACGCCTCTAGCGGCGGCGTGCCGGCGGATGTGGTGAAAAACACCTATCTAGCGCGCTACAACGATATAGAAAGCGTACGGGCGATATTTGAGGCAAATCCGGGCAAAATCGGCGCGCTAATCATCGAGCCGATCGCTGGAAATATGGGGCTCGTGCCTGCTGATAACGAGTTTTTGAGCGAGCTTAGACGCCTTTGCGACAAAAACGGCGCAGTGTTAATTTTTGACGAGGTTATGAGTGGATTTCGCGCGAGCAGGCACGGGTCGTTCGAATTTAACGGCATAGAGGCTGATCTCGTGACCTTTGGTAAGGTTATCGGCGGAGGCTGCCCTGCGGCTGCGTTTGGCGGAAAGGCGGCGATCATGGACTGCCTAAGCCCCGAAGGTGCTGTATATCAGGCAGGCACGCTAAGCGGCAATCCCGTAGCTATGGCTGCCGGCATCGCAAGCCTAAGTAAAATTTTCGCCGATCATGATCTTTATGGCCGCCTAAACAAACTAGCCGTACTGTTTGCTCATGGGCTAAAAAGCGTCGCCACGAAGCACGGTATCGCGCTGCAAACTACGGTACGAGGCTCGATGTTTGGCTTTTTCTTTACCGCAAGCGAGGTTAAAAACTACGACGACGCGTTAAAAAGCGATACCAAGCTTTACGCCAAATTTCACGCCAAAATGCTTAAAAAAGGCGTTTATCTCGCGCCTAGCCAGTTTGAGACGGGCTTTATCTGCGACGCGATGAGCGAACAGGATATCAAATTTGCCATTAAAGCCGCGGACGAGAGCTTTGCCGAGATAGTCGCGGAAACTGCTGGCGAGAACGAGGAGATGCGCGAGGTAAAAGCAAGGATCGCCGATCTAGAAGAGCGTCTAAAAGAAGCCAGAAAAGAGCGTGAAGCGATACAAGAACGCATGAAAAACAGCTGGGGATTTGCCTAATGGCGAAGATAAATTTAGGCGACGTCGTAAAAGGCGCCGAGCAGCTAAGTTTGGGCGTTTCTATCGTCGTGGCGCTTGCTATCGGGGCCGGGTTTGGCTACTGGATGATGAAGGAAACCGGCTGGACGTGGACGCTGTTTGCGGGTATCGCAGTCGGTATCGCCGCAGCCGGCCTAAACATCAAAAAGGCCTACGACGTGCAGATAAAAAGTCTAGATGAACTAAAAGATAAAGGCAAATTTAAACCCGCGAAAGACGATGACGAGGACGATGAGTGAATTTTAAGCTCATTGCCGTTTACGGCGCATTTGAGGCTTTGCTTTTGCTGGGCTCGGCTGTATTTGGCCGCGCGTGGTTTTACAGCTCGCAGGTCGCGTTTGCGGGCTCGCTTTTGGTGCTGGCCGCGACCTTTAGAGCCTACAAAAAACGTATAGAAAACGGCGTGCGAGACTATGACGCCTCCGCAGAGGACGACATAGACGAATGGGGCGAAAATCACGAGGAGTTTCCCGATCGTCCTGCGGAGGCTAAATTTTACGGGCATGACCCGCACCGCGAAGATGCTAAGCGTCTGGATGGGTTAAATTTAAACGACGAAAACGAGCGGGCTAAATTTGACGAGCAAAATTTAAACGACGCAGGCCAAAGCGGTGGGTCAAATTTAAGCCGGGCAAACGAGTCAAATTTAAACGAATCAAATCAAAATAACGAAACTAAGCCCTCAAAAAAGCAAAATTTCGCGCGTAATTTAAAGCAAAATTCGCCCAACTATTTCACCGCCTTCGTGCCTTTTCGGCTGATCGCGTATGCGGTTTTGGTCGTCGGATTTTTGGCGCTAAAAAGACAAGACAATCTTGATATCGCCGCGTTTTTGATCGCGCTTGCGGCGATGCCCGCGGGCGCTTTGATATATGGAGTAAAAAGCAATGAGAAATAGCTCGATAATAACGATCAGATCGATGTTTGCGCTATTTGTGGGGATGGCGTTTTTGTTTGTGGGAAACGGCCTCATCATCAGCTCTGCGGGCGTCGAGCTAAAAAAAATGGGCGCGGACGAGCTAGAGACGGGATTTGTCATCGCAGTATTTTTCGTTGGAGCTATGGCGGCTACGATATTTTCGCACAAAATCGTCTCAAAAGTCGGCCACATCAGGAGCTTTGGGATATTTGCGTCGCTTTTTGGTATCGCGGCGATGTTTCACGACCTTAGCCAAAATCTCTACTTTTGGGCGTTTTTGCGCGGGTGTTTGGGATTTTGCTACTACTCGATTTTAATGATAATCGAAAGCTGGCTCAACGCGCGCGCTAGAAACGAAGTGCGCTCGCGAGTACTGGCATTTTACGAGATCACGTTTTACGTATGTTTTGGGCTGGGTATCCTCGTGCTATCGCTAAATTTATCCACTTCTCACGTGCTTTTGCTTAGCGCGGCGTTTATTTTGTTTTCGAGTATTCCTTTAAATTTAATCCGCATCAAAGAGCCGCCGATCCCTGAAAAAAAGAGCGTCTCGATCCCGATGATGCGCCCCTTCGAGTGCGCGCTGTCCGTTTTCATCCCTGCCATCGCGCCCGTGAGCGAGATAGCGGGCTGTCCCATGGAGCGAAACGCCATCG
>JBHRQF010000155.1:0-4018 GCA_042645325.1 Campylobacter sp.
ATATAAGCTCTATCAAAAACCGCTTAAATTTGAAAAAACTAAGCTAAAATTTTAATCAAAAATTTATAAAATTTGTTATATTATCGTCGCGAAAATAAAAGGGATAAAATATATCCTAATTGATAAAGGTCAAGCGTGAGAGTATATCTAGACAACAATGCCACGACGATGGTCGATCCCGAAGCTTTCGAGCTTATGAAGCCGTTTTTCTGCGAAAAATACGGCAACCCAAACTCGCTTCATAGATTTGGCTCCGAGACGCACCCGGCGCTTCGCCGCGCGATGGATCAGCTCTATGCCGGCATAAACGCGAGCGATAACGACGACATCGTGGTCACGGGCTGCGCCACCGAGAGCAACAACTGGGTGGCTAAGGGCGTATTTTTCGATCATATATTAAATAAAGACAAAGATCACGTCATCATTAGCGCCGTCGAGCATCCGGCGATCTCGGCGACGTTTGAGTCGCTCAAAAAATACGGCGTGCGAGTGAGTCGCGTGCCCGTAAACGAAAACGGCCTGCTCGATCCAAACGACCTAAGAAAGCTCATCGACGACAAAACCGCGCTCGTTAGCATCATGTGGGCAAATAACGAAACGGGCACCATTTTCCCGATCAAAGAATGCGCGGCGATCGCTCACGAGCACGGCGCGCTGTTTCACACCGATGCGACGCAAACCGTCGGCAAGATCAAAATAAATGTGCGCGAGATGGGCGTGGACTTTATGAGCTTTTCGGCGCATAAATTTCACGGACCAAAAGGCGTAGGCGGTCTGTATATCAAGGACTCGCAAAAGCTAACGAGCTTGCTCCACGGCGGCGAACACATGGGCGGCAGACGCAGCGGGACGCTTGATGTCGCTGGCATCGTCGGCATGGCGCAAGCACTGGAAAATAGCAACAAACTAATCGAGTTTGAAAATTTGCACGTTAGACGCCTGCGCGACAAGCTCGAGGACGCTCTACTAGAGCTACCCGACGTCTCGGTCGTGGGAGAGCGCGCTCACAGGCTGCCAAACACCATCCTAGCCGCTATCAAAGGCGTCGAGGGCGAGGCGATGCTGTGGGATCTAAATCAGGCCGGTATCGCGGCATCTACTGGCTCGGCGTGCGCGTCCGAGACCCTAGAGAGCAACCCGATAATGGAAGCCATCGGAGCTAGCAGCGATCTGGCGCACACGGCGCTGAGGCTGTCGCTGTCGAGGTTTAATACCGAAGAAGAGATTGACTATGCGATAGAGTATATCAAAAAGGCGGTGGTGAGGTTGCGAGCTATTTCAAGCACGTACGCCTATAACCCTAACAGCAAGTAGCGGCTTGTATTTTGAGTGCTTTTTGCGGAGCTTGCTAAAATTTAGCTCGGGGGACTACTTGTCCAGCCTACGCTAAATTTTACCTGCGCAACCCCAAAAATTATCTCAAAATACTTTGCCTTAATAATTTAAATTTCATAAATTTGGTTCAAATTTGGGTTTTTAAAAGTCCAAATTTGAGTTAAATTTAAAAGGAAGTGGGCGGCAGTATCGCGAGATGGATTTGAATGTTGTGAAGCAAAAATGAGCAAGGCTAACCAAATAGGTTGCCGCAGCGATATTTTTGCAAGCTCATTCAAAGACGCTCGCGAGACAACGCCTCTAAAAAGGAAATAAAATGGCAAAAAATAATCTAATAGGCGGTTCGATTTGGGACGAATACTCCCAAAACGTCCAAGACCGCATGAACAATCCCAAATTTATGGGCGAGATAACGCAGGACGAGGCAAAAGCAAGGGGCGGCAAGCTCATCGTGGCGGATTTTGGCGCCGAGAGCTGCGGCGACGCCGTGAGGCTATACTGGCTCGTGGACGAGAAAACCGACCGCATCATGGACGCTAAATTTAAGAGCTTTGGCTGCGGCACGGCGGTGGCTAGCTCAGATACGATGGCTGAGCTTTGCATCGGCAAGACCGTGGACGAAGCGGTCAAAATCACCAACATCGACGTGGAAAAAGCTATGCGCGACACTCCCGATATCCCTGCCGTCCCGCCGCAAAAGATGCACTGCTCGGTTATGGCCTACGACGTCATAAAGGCCGCCGCGGCGCAGTATAAGGGCGTGGATCCGGAGCATTTCGAGGACGAGATCATCGTATGCGAGTGCGCACGCGTGAGCCTAGGCACGATCAAGGAGGTCATCCGCCTAAACGATCTACACACGGTCGAGGAGATCACGCAATACACCAAAGCAGGCGCTTTTTGTAAGTCCTGCGTGCGCCCTGGCGGGCACGAAAAGCGCGAGTACTATCTAGTGGATATCCTCGCAGACACCAGAGCCGAGATGGAGCAGGAGAAAAAGCAAGCCGTCATCGACGCGCAAGTTTCTGGCAAATTTGACGACGTGAGCTTTGAGAGCATGACCGTCGTGGGCCAACTAAAAGCCATCGAGAGCGTCATCGACAGAGAGATCCGCCCGATGCTGATGATGGACGGCGGCGACATGGAAATACTTGATCTACAAAAAGACGCCGAGGGCAAATTTGACGTCTATATCCGCTATATGGGCGCTTGTAGCGGCTGCGCTAGCGGCGCGACTGGTACGCTATACGCGATCGAAAACGTGCTTCAAGAAAACCTCAGCCCAAATATCCGCGTCCTACCTATCTGATTTGCTTTAGACGGCAAATTTGACGCAGACTAGGGCTCAAATTTGATTAAATTCGGGCGGTTAAATTTAGCCGCCCTACTCTACTTTTGTAAATTTAATGCGACCTATAAAATGGTTTTGGCGTTACAGAATCACAAAATCCACCTTATGAAACAAACAAATTTAGCTGCTCTAGCTTTGCGTAAATTTGGGTACAGAATTTGACTACTAAAATTTACTCTTTTAGCTCCGCGTAAACACTCTGGTTGTGATAGATACAAGCCGCAATCACTATAATTAGTATCGGAGTTAGCAACAAAAATGCACCAAAAGCACCTATTGATCCATCGTTATGCTGGCTTTTAGCAACAGGAAGATAAAAAATCAAAGCAAAAGTAGCAAAATTCTCTACCGCAAAAATCGTGTTGCTTTTTTCAGGATTTTTAATAAAAAGATTGCTGTATTTGCGTTTTAAAATTAAAAACAATAGCGTGCAAACAATGGCAGATAATACGACTAGATACAAATTATCCATGCCTAGATAGTTCAGGGTTAAGCAATAAGCCAATGCCGTAAAAGTCGGAAAATTAAATCTAACCAAACGATGAAGCTGATATCTGTACTTTAAATTTTTAGGGATTTGTACTAAGGCTTTACCGTATTCCAGCGCTTCAGCCTCCTCGTCGCTTTGGCTTGGCTCGGTTTCATGGCTCGCGCCCTCAAATTTCGGCTCAGATTCGGTTGCGTCGCTTTGATTGACTTGCACTTGGCTTAAATTTTGCCCATTAGTCGTTTCGTCTGCGGCTAGCTCGCTGATTTTCTCTTGCGATTTTAGTACTCTTTGCGGCAGATACACGGTCTCATCGGCAGCAAATTCGTCGTTGGCATTGTGGGCTATTATTGCGATGGGGAGCATAATTATCGTGATAAAGATCGCCTGCACGGTCGTTGGCGTGCTAAAAGCCGCATCCAAAAACAACGCATATAAGCTCACCGCAATGAAAAAGAGCGCGATAGTTTCAGTGCATATCAAGGTAAAGGCCTTACCCTCGTCGCTAAACAAAAATACACTATACCGCTTGCGTCTAGGCGAGCTCAATGAAAAGAGTATTAACGCAGCAGACGCACCAAGCGCCACAGCAAATAAAAAAGGTGATGATGGGTGCGCAGGATCTATCAAGAAAGAAAAAAGAAGCACTATAAAAGTTGCGGAAAGCCCGATAAATAAATTCTTACTAAAGCGCCAATTATCGTAACTTTTTAAAGCATCTTGCGGAATTTGACTGATGTCGACGGCGATTTTATCTTTTTGAGTTTGCATTTTTCGCCTCCTTTTTTGTTATTTTAGCCTAAATTTTGCTCCATCATCACCAAAACCCACCTACCCCTATTCCC
>JBHRQF010000156.1:0-4018 GCA_042645325.1 Campylobacter sp.
AAAATAGTTCGTTTTAAAAAATTTAAAATTTAAGGGAACGTATGAAAAATTTGATCAAATTTTTATCTGCGGTGTTTTTTGTTTGTTTAATCGGCGGTTGTGCCGACAAATACACCGAGCTTTATAATCTAACGCCGGATCAATGGTACTCTGAGATCATCGGCGATATCAAAAATCGCGATCTAGAAAGCGCTGACAAACACTACACGGCGATGTCTAGCGAGCACGTAGCTAGCCCGCTTTTGGAGCAAATTTTACTGATACTAGCTCAAGCTCACGCTAACGACGAAGAATATCTGATGGCGAATTTTTACCTCGATGAATACCTCAAAAGATACGGCGATAGCGGCCCTAGAAGTGAATTTGCACAGTACCTAAAGATAAAAGCGAATTTTGACTCGTTCTCACAACCCAATCGCAACCAAAAGCTAATGCAAGACAGCATAGCCGAGATAGAAAAATTTCTCTACATCTACCCAAACACGCAGTATCGCCCGCTGATCGAAACTATGCTGGTTAAATTTAAGCTCGCGATCTACAACCTAGACATGCAGATAGCAGATCTTTATGAGCGTACCGGCAGGGACGAGTCGGCGCAAATTTATAAAGAAAAGGTGCAAGCTTCGCCGCTAAACGACGCAAATGTCGTGCTTCCGCAGCTTCCTTGGTATAGAAAAATGTTTGAATAGGAGCTAAATTTGCAAATTTACGAATCAAAAATGTTCCCGGCGCAGCTACCCGTCATCGTGGAGGACGAGCTATTTTTATATCCTTTTATGATCACGCCGCTTTTTTTGAGCGACGATGAAAATATCGAGGCTCTAAATTTAGCCCTCGAGTCGCAAAGCCCAATCCTGGTCGTGCCGACGAAAGCGCAAAACGAAGGCGCGCGAGAATTTGACTCCATCTACGACGCAGGCGTCATAGGTACCGTGATGAGGCGAGTGCCGCTACCGGACGGTAGAGTGAAAATTTTATTTCAAGGAACGAGCAAGGGTCGCATAGTCTCAAAAGTATCCTCAAAGCCGCTACAAGCGGTCGTGGACGTGTTGCACGAAAAAAGACCCGAAAATACCAAAAGCGACGCACTACTAACCGTACTTCGCGAAAAGGTGCGAGATCTGGCTGCGCTTAGCCACTTTTTCCCGCCCGATCTTTTAAAAACGATAGAGGAGAGCGCCGAGCCCAGCCGCGTTTGCGATCTGATTTTAAGCTCGCTAAGGCTAAAGAAAAAGACGGCGTACGAGTTTTTTATCGAGGAAAATTTGGAGCAAAAGCTGCTAAAACTCATCGACTACGTCATCGAAGAAATCGAGGCGAACAAGCTTCAGCGCGAGATAAAAAACAAAGTCCATTCAAGGATCGATAAGGTAAATAAGGAGTATTTCCTAAAAGAGCAGCTAAAGCAGATCCAACAAGAGCTTGGCTCCGACACGAGCCGCGAGGAGGAGATCGAGGAGTACCGCAAGAAGCTGGAAGCTAAGAAAAAATTTATGGGCGAGGACGCGTATAAGGAGATAAAAAAACAAATCGACAAGCTAGCTCGCATGCATCCGGACTCCGCCGACGCCAACACGACGCAAAGCTACCTCGACTGGGTCGTAGAGGTGCCGTTTGAAAATCTGGCCAACAAAAAGCTAAGCGTGCAAGAGGTCGCAAAGCAGCTAAATGCCGATCACTACGGGCTTGAAAGACCAAAAGATAGGATAGAGGAGTATTTTGCTCTGCGCGAACTTTTGCAGCTGCGAGGCGTCGCGGGCAAGGTAAATAACGGCGCGATCTTGTGCTTTGCGGGGCCTCCGGGCGTCGGTAAAACAAGCCTAGCAAACTCCATCGCAAAGGCGCTAAAACGCGAGCTAGTGCGCGTGGCACTGGGCGGACTAGAGGACGTAAACGAGCTGCGCGGACACCGCCGCACTTACATCGGCGCGATGCCGGGGCGTATCGTGCAGGGGCTCATCGAAGCAAAACAGATGAATCCGGTCGTCGTGCTGGACGAGATCGACAAGGTCGGTAGGAGCTTTCGCGGCGATCCGACGGCTGTACTGCTAGAAATTTTAGATCCTGAGCAAAATAACAAATTCAGGGATTATTACCTAAATTTTAATATCGATCTGAGTAAGGTTGTTTTTGTCGCGACGGCAAACGACGTGAGCGCCATACCGCCAGCGCTTCGCGATAGGATGGAGTTTATCGAGCTTAGCTCATACACCCCGCAGGAAAAATTTGAGATCGCTAAAAAATATCTAATCCCCCAAGAGCTCAAAAAACACGGACTAAAGCCTAGTGAAGTAACTCTGGGTAAAGATGTGCTAAGCCTCATCATCTCGGACTACACGCGAGAGAGCGGAGTGCGAAATTTACGCCGCCGCCTGGCGGATATCTTTAGAAAGGCGGCAAAAAGGCTACTTGAGGGCGAGGCGCAAAAGATAACCGTTACGACTAAAAATTTGAACGAATTTTTAGAAAAAAAAGTCTTTGAGATCGAGCATGCGGACAAAAAGCCGCAAATCGGTCAAGTAAACGGGCTGGCATGGACGAGCGTGGGCGGCGATGTGCTAAAGATCGAAGCCATACGCATACAGGGCAAGGGCGGCCTGCAGATCACGGGTTCTTTGGGCGACGTGATGAAGGAGAGTGCGTATATCGCATTTAGCCTCGTTAAAGTGTTGATTGATGCTAGAAAGATAAAAGTACCGACCAAAATCATCCCGGGCTTGCCTGACGACATCAAAGACGGCGTGAAAAAAGAGCCGAGCCCTAGCGAAGTGTATCGTCGCTACGATCTGCACATTCACGTACCTGAGGGCGCCACACCAAAAGACGGGCCGAGTGCCGGTATCACGATGGTGACGGCGATCGCCTCGATCCTAACGGATGCAAAAGTGCGAAGCGACGTAGCAATGACGGGCGAGATCACGCTAAGCGGCCGCGTGCTGCCTATCGGCGGACTAAAAGAAAAGCTCATCGCCGCGCATAAGGCCGGCATCAAAACCGCTCTGATACCGCGTAAAAACTATGAACGCGATCTGGGCGACATCCCGCAAGATGTCAAAAATGATATGCAAATTTTACCCGTAGACGTCATCGAAGACGTGCTAAAAAATGCATTCGTCGCAAAGTAACTACGAAATTTGATTAAATTTGGCCTCGGTCGCGAGGCTAAAATTCTACTTTAATATTATCAATTGATGATTAAAAATTTTACTTAGGCTCAAGATAAGTTAAAATTTTTGTATGGCACAGATACCATGATTTTACCGATATTTTTCAAAGATGAAATAGAGTTTAGATGCAATAACTGTAAAGGTAGAAAAAGATTATATTGCGTTTTACTAAAATCAATAAAATGCTTTGTAGACAATAAAACCAAGCCGCGCTAAAATTTATTGAGCCTGTGTATTCCTTAGTATCGTTTTGTTTGCGCTTAGGCTTAGCCTGAGATATATGCTTGATCTTATTTCTTCGTTTGCTAGCAAGGTTTGAAGCTTGGAAGATAGGATGGAAGGATTAGTGGATTCTAGGGATTTAACAAGGGAGGAGAAGGATACGGATTTGGCGGATAGGGACATACCAAATAAGTAAACGATAAAAAACAAAAAAGATATCCTTCGCAAACTCAACTTTCCTAACTACTCTGAAATCTAAACCTAAATTTAATCACAATGACTCTTAATAAAGCATTAAAAATACCTAACAATCAATAATATTTTAAAAATAAAGAGTGATTGTAGCTTAAATGCAGTTTAAGGCGAGCAAGGGTAAAATATGGGAACTTGAATTTAGGTGGGGTGAGATGCAGGGGGCCAGGAGCGAATCAGGGTTGCTTTATAGTTTTAAAAAAAGAAAAATTTTATATACTGTAGCAACTTTTATTTCTTATTCTTTTATGCTATTTGTTCTATATTTTCCTACTTTTTATTCCAACAATTTACTATCTATCCCATTATATTTTTTATGGTTTTTGCTTTTGTATATATTTTTGTTAAACATATGTTTTAAAAAAATAGAGATATAT
>JBHRQF010000157.1:0-4011 GCA_042645325.1 Campylobacter sp.
GTTTATAAATTTGCCAAAGCTAATCCTGATAAACTGGGCGTCGATATCAAAACTCAGGTCACCGTAGACTACGGTACCAAAGATAACTTTGAAAGCTGCAAGCCTCAAAGCATCCACACTATCGTTGTTTCGGCCCCTTGCGTCGAGACGATGAAGATAGAAGAGCTGCGCGCTCTAGTGCAAACCCTCATCGACGATGCAGGCTTGCCAAAAGACCTTTACGATAAAAGCAAAACGCTCATCTACATCAACCCTACAGGCCGATACGTAAATCACAGCTCGCTTCACGACAGCGGACTAACGGGCCGCAAACTCATCGTAGATAGCTTTGGCGGATATAGCCCGATAGGCGGCGGCGCGCAAAGCAGCAAAGACTACACGAAAGTCGATCGCAGCGGTCTTTACGCAGCGCGCTGGATAGCTAAAAACATCGTTGCTGCAGGCCTTGCTAAAAAATGCATCGTCCAGCTAAGCTACGCTATCGGTATGGCAAAGCCTACATCTGTTAGCGTCGATACGATGGGCACGCAGATCGCGGGCGTAAACGACGATATGCTGTCAAATTTCGTTAGCGAAAATTTCGCCCTCACTCCGCGCTGGATAACAAATAAATTCGGCCTGGATAAACCTGGCAAGGATACGTTTTTATATGCTAAAGTAGCAGCCAAAGGTCAAGTCGGAAACGCCAAATATCCGTGGGAAAAGCTTGACGCGGTTGATACTTTTAAGGCTTTGATTAAATAGTCTCTCAAGCCCGCTAAATTTAATGCGGGCTTAAATTTACTCTTAAATTTAAGGCTCCGTATGAAATTTAATCCCGCTTTACGTCTTAATTTTGCTTCAAAACCGCTCGGTAAAATTTAAAGAGAATTAAAATGCAAACTGAAATAAAACAAAACGGCAAAAACAAGACGCTAGGACTCGTTTTGCTCGGGCTTTGCCCGTTTTATTTTATCTGCGCGCTAGGTATTTTTGCATTGCCTTTTGACGTGCTGGCGCGCTCCTCTTTGGCAAGAGATTTCGTGGAAGCTATGCTTAAAATTTACCCCGCAGTAGAGCGAGCCTTTACTCACACCGATTTTACGCAAAAAGCAGCGTTTTATATCGCTTATATGGGGATTATCAAGGTCGTCACGCTTGTCGGTTTCGTCGCGGCTTGCTTGCTGTGCGGCAGTAAAAAACATAGAGCTCGCGTGATGAAACAAGCAAGAAAAGAAAATCCGGTAGTGGGATTTTTTCTTTCATTTTGCGGCATTTTGTGGGCTGATTTTTTGATAAATAGGGATTTTACGGGTTATCATATCGGATATCGTAAGCCAAGAAATTCGCCTGAATACGAATGGGTGTTGAGGTCTCCCAGCGAGCTGTTTTGGCAGATGACGATTGATTTTATATTTTTGATTATTGTGGCAGCTTGCATATATTACGCGGCATTGCAAATTCGGCTACTTTTTCGCAAACGCAAAAACGCTTAAATTTAGCAAATTTATCTGAAAAATTTATCGAGTAAGCCTTGTTTTGGCGTGATTATCTCAGACGGCGAACCGTTTACGCTGTGATAGATTGCTTTGTTGTATTTCGTCGCGTAGTATTTGATTAAATTTCGCTGTAAAAAGGACTCGGTGCTAGGCACGAACCAGCCGTTATTAGTAACCGCGATCATTACGTCAAATTCGCCCTCAAATAGCTCGTCCCGCGTCGCTTCGTAGCAGATCGCGTTTCTGATTTTTACGCCATCTATCTCGTAGTCGCTAGGAGCGCTCGCCGTCTCAAAATCCTTCGCGCCGCCAAAAAATATTTTATTTATCAAATCTCTCGCAAATGCCGGTAGCGGGATCTCCTCGCCAAAAGGCACGAGGATAAATTTATCCAGCCGCTGCACCTTACCGCGGTCAAAGAAAAACGCCGAGTTGTAGTTGGTGCCGTTTTCGCGAGCTAGTGCGCCTGCGACGATAGCGATCTTTTGCGATTTTTCCAGTAGTTCGGAGATGAGATTTCGCTCGTGCGTCATATAGACGGGAAAGGCGCTCTCAGGCAAAATAACCGCTCTAAATCCGTCGTTTATTGCCTCATCAATGATGGCTAAATTTTGATTTATAAACTCGTTTTTTAGCTGCTTTTGCCACTTTAGCTCTTGCTCGACTTCGGTGTTTGCAAGCTTTACTTCAAAAGGCAGAGTTTTAAAATTTGGCGTACCGTACTGCACCGCGCAGGCTAAAAGCGCGGCAAAAGCGATAAATTTAAAGTGGTTTTTGACGTAAAACAGGCATAAGATCGCGGCGAAAATAAGCGCAAGGGCGAGTAAATTCGGTGCAAAAATACCCGGCACGAAAACGGCCTCTAAATTTAACCAGTTAAAGCCGAATGGATGGATATTTGAAACCAAGATAAGCAGCAAAGCCTTTAGCCAAATTTGAGCCGGGATGCCCGCTATCAAAAAAAGCGCGCCGTAGATGATCCCGATAGCTAAAATCTCAAGCGGTATGAGGTAGCTAAGCTCGTAATAAACGAGGCTAAAGCTGATCCAGTAGAACCACAAAATCCCGATAAAAAATCCCGTCCAAAAAAAGCCGCAGCGGTCAAATTTGAGCAGAAAATAAAAGCCCGCGATCGCAAAAAACGGCGAGATAAAATTTAAAATTTCGCCGCCTAAAACATCGGCTAGTATAAAATTTGAGATTAAAATCGCGCCGACAAAGGCTTTTATTATAATTTTAGTGCTAAAATAAGGGCTTAAAATTTTTTTTATTAAGGAACCCCATGCAAGAAGGAAATTTCGTAGCTTCATTACTGCCTCTAGTCGTGCTTTTCGCGATATTTTATTTTTTGGTTATCAGACCGCAGCAAAAACAGCAAAAAGCTCATGCCGCGATGCTGGCCGCACTCGAAAAAGGCGACAAGATCATAACTAGCGGCGGACTAATCTGCGAGGTGATAAAACCGGAAGAGGATTTTATCAGAGTTAAGCTTAACGACGACGTAATCGTGCGCGTTTCACGCGAATTCGTCGCGAGAAAAATAGAAAAAACAGAGACGAAAGCAAATGCGTAACGGCAAAATAACGTATAGGCTGATCATCTTTGCTTTGGCTTTGATTTTCGGCATTATCTTTTCCGCGCCGTCTTTTACTGACAAGCTAGGCGGCTCTAAAATCAGTCTAGGACTTGATTTGCAGGGCGGACTTCATATGCTCCTTGGCGTTGAGACCGAGGAGGCCATACACTCAAAGATTAAGTCGATAGCCGCTAGCGTGAACTATTTTGCGAAAAAAGAGGACGTTTTGATTGATAGTTTTAAGATCCGCGAGGATAAGGTGGACTTTGAGCTACTCGATGCGGACGAAGCCGCTAAAATCGACGGCATGCTAAAAGACATCAAGGGTCTTAATGTACAAAAAGAGGGCCTAAAATACTCTGTCGGTCTAACCGACGCCGAGAAGGCCGAGACGATAGAATACGCGATAAACCAGGCAGTCGAAACGATCAGAAACCGTCTTGATCAGTTCGGTCTAGCCGAGCCTACAGTAGCAAGACAGGGCAAGGATAATATCCTAGTCGAGCTTCCTGGTATCAAAACGGCGGCCGACGAGCAGCGAGCACGCGATCTCATCGCAAAAGCCGCGCACCTCCAACTGATGGCCGTCGATGAAAAGCGCCAGTCGCAGGCAAACTCTATGAGTGAGGCCGAGGCTGAGAGCTACGGCGATATCGTCTATCCGGACGTCAAAAACGAGCAGATAAAATACGTCGTAAAAAACATCCCCGTACTTGACGGCGCGATGCTAACGGACGCTAGGGTTGCCTTTGATCAGCGCACGAACTCGCCTATCATCAGCTTTACTTTAAACGCCGAGGGAGCTAGAATTTTTGGCGATTTTACCGGTGCAAACGTAGGCAAGCGACTAGCTATCGTGCTTGACGGCAAGGTGTACTCAGCTCCTTCGATAAACGAGCGAATCGGCGGCGGAAGCGGTCAGATAAGCGGCGGATTTAGCGTAGAGGAGGCTCACGA
>JBHRQF010000158.1:0-4007 GCA_042645325.1 Campylobacter sp.
ATGCATTCAAACACATCGCGTAAATTTGCAAATTTACGCAGTAATAAGGGCTCAAATTTGCCTCTTTCGGCGCTCACCTGCTTGCTATTAGCCGCAAGCGGAGCTTATGCTTACACCGAAGCCGGCGTTTCCGGAAATACTTCTAGCTGGGAGAGTGCGGAGTATAAAAAAGACTGGGGCTTAGTCTCTATGAACGCCTCTACGGCTTATGCGCTAGGCTTTAACGGTAGCGGAACAAAGATCGGCGTCATGGACTCGGGCGTACTTTTGAGCCACCCGGAGTTTCAAGACGGTAGGATTCACATCGTAAAAACTATCGGCAACTATGCTAAAAACGGCATGAGATACCCCGATGCCGCGCTAGGAAACGGCCCGATAGATAAAAATCAACCAGTAAAAGACGGCAAGCGAAATTTTAATAAAAACGACAACGGCGTGTTTAAAAAGGGTGAAGCTTTTAACGACGACGGTAGTTGGGTAAGGGGCGTAAACGACGCTCACGGCACCCACGTGGGTGGCACGATGGCGGCTAGTAGAGACGGTAGCGGTATGCACGGCGTGGCGTTTGGCGCGCAACTATACTCCGCAAATACCGGCGGCAACGACAACATGACGTACGGGCCAAACCAAGACTACAACTACTTTCTAAAGGGCTACACCGCTTTAGCTGATGCGGGCGCAAAGGTGATAAATAACAGCTGGGGTTCAAATAGGCGCGTAAATTCGTCCTTTGCGGGCGCACTCGGATACAAGCCTACTTACGACTGGAGGGCTGTGCCAGAATACGATGTGGAATTTTACGACGTGACGGTAGCTAATCAAACTACCGCGGCAAAAGACCATATAAATTTAAAAGATATGAACGAGGCCAAAAAGGCTTATTATCAGTTCGTAACTAGCGGCGAAAAAAGCTTCTTGGACGCGGCTTACGAAGTAGCGGTAAAAAGAGGCGTTATTCAGGTATTTACGGCCGGAAACAGAAGCCTAATGGCCGAGTCTTTCACGCGTGCGGCATTGCCTTATTTTAGGCCGGATGCCGAGGATTATTGGCTTAACGTTACCGGCCAAACGGGTGCGGACGGTTATCCTAATGATTCTAGCGAATATATAAGAGGATACAAGGCGTCCTCGGACATTCAGGAATTTAACCTTGCCGGCCACTCGAAGTGGTGGACGATCGCTGCTCCGGCCGAAGAGATTTATTCCGCATACGTCGAGCTTACCGACAATGCAACATACGGCAAGGCTATATATAAATCATCCGGCGGTACTTCTATGGCCGCTCCGCACGTTAGCGGGGCTTTGGGCGTCATAATGCAGCGCTATCCGTATATGAGCATGCCTCAGATTAGAGAAACAATGCTAACTACGGCTAGACAAAGAACGCTAAGAGCCGGTCACGGTGCAGGCGGTATGCTAGAGCGTTGGGGTAGCGACGGCGAGGGTGTACCTAGTAACGTCTGGGGTTGGGGTATACTCGACCTTGGCAAGGCTATGTTCGGTCCCGGACAGTTTTTAGGAAACTTCGATGTCACGATGGATCAAGACGATATCTGGACAAATAACATCTCAGACGTCGCTATCAAATTTAGAAAAACCGAGGACGATAGCGACGCTGCGGCTTGGGCGGCTAGAAAAGCGGCTCTTAACGCCAAGTCAAATTTGAGCGCGGAAGAAAAAGCCGAGATGACCTTTGAAACCGCAAGAGAACAGGCTAGGGTCGCAAGAGCGACGGAGGGCTATGAAGGCTCGCTAACTAAAAGAGGAGACGGAGCTTTGACTCTTGTAGGAGACAATAGCTTTACCGGAGCGGTAAATATATACGGCGGTAAAATCTCGGCTCTAAATCAATCAATCTCTTCTTCAAGAAGCATAAACGTCCATAGCGGCGGTGAGTTTGAGGTTTTAAACGCTCTTACTTATCAAACTCCAAGCACGGGCGGTTTCGTGAGCACGACCAAGGCAAGCGACGCTACGCAAGTTAATGCCGTTATAAACGCGGGCGGCGCATTTGTAGTTAACGACGGCGTACATAACCTAAATTTAACCTTTAAAGAGGGCTCTTTATTGAAGGCTGCATTGCTATCAAACGCCGAGCTTGCAAATTTGGCGGCAAATCCGACTCTAAAGAAAACCATAAATGCGAGCGGAAACTTCGCGGGCGTAAATTTAGCTAACGTCGAGGATAGCTATGCGTTCTTTAAAACCACTAAAGAAACTGTTAGCGGCTCAAATTTAGCTCTTTCTTTGCAAAAAGGCAAAAGCATGGAGGAGGTAGCATCTACTAGCGCCGAGAAGTCATTTGCGAGATTGGTCGAGGCAAATCCTAGCAGCGCTATTTATTCGTCTATGCTAGGAGCCACTCATAGCGTAGCGGCGGCATACTTTGGCGCGTTTTCAAACGATCTAGACTTTAAAGCGCAAAACAACTCCGCTATAGACTCGTTTATGTTAGCAAATTCGGTTAAAAACAAAAACGGTGCTAAAAGAGCCGATATCGACACGGGAGTCGAGCTTTGGTTGCTTAGCAGCGCAAGCAGGGTGACTTCTGACAATAACGCCGGCGGCAGACTAGGCACGAACGCATTTACGAATTTAGTTGGCGTCGATTTTCTAGTGGGAGATAGCTCAAAAGCAGGCGTATTCGTAGGCCTTGGCAAAACAAATCACAAGCTAGGCGATAGCAAAGCGGTAAAAAGCAAAGACGCGCATGCGGGTATCTACGGCGATATAGGACTTGATCCTATCAAAATTAGCCTAGGCGCTATCTACTCGAAATTTGATCAAGAAAAAAGAGTCGTTAACTCATACGCTCCTTTGGCTTACGAGTATAAAGATGCTGACGCGTCCGCTATCAGCGCATTTGCCCAGATCGCCTATACGGGGCTAAGCTATGAAAACGGCTTTAGTTTAGAGCCTTATGCGGGACTAACCTATATCCGCTTTAAAAACGACGATGTAGCAAATTCTTTGGTGCAGATCAGAAATGAGGATAGAGATTTACAAGTAGCAAGCGTAGGCGTAAAACCTAGTATCGCATTTACCATGGACGGCGTAGGCCTAGTCGCAAAAGCCGATATAGCCTACAACCGCTTCCTAGGCGATAAAACTCCGAGCGCTCATATGAACGTTACAGGCCTTGGCGCAACTAAACTAGAGGGCGAAAAGCTAAAAGATCTAGCCACTACCGAGCTTGGTATCGAGGTTGCATTTACCAGAAATTTTAGAGTCGGCCTTAGCTATGTTGGAGCATACGGCAGCAATGTAAAATCAAACGGCGTAAACGCCAAATTTAGCTGGGCGTTTTAATCTTTTGGATTAAAAGCTTAAATTTGCCTAGAGCGAGCTAAATTTACTTAGCTTGCGACGGGTTCAAATTTGACTTTGTAAATTTGCCGCATTTTGGAGATAGAAATTTGTCTCGAAAATGCGGCTTAGAAAATTAAGCGGATAGATGCGACTTGCGCCGCTGCTTGTAAGATCTCTTAACGTCTACTTCGATATTTTAGTAATTGCGCCTTAAAAAACTACAAATGCAGTTTGGTAAAGCAAGAGAAATCATGATTAGCGTCCCCGTTAATCGGCAAGAAACCGACCGCGGATCTAACGCTAGTAGCCTTTTTCGTTTAGCATTCTGTAATTATCACATCCTAACTGAAGTCCTAAATCACAAGCCTTGCCATAATATTGTTTTGCAGTGGGAAAATTTGTTTTACACCTTGACCGTTTCTGTATAAAACCCCTAAATTATTACAACCCCCAGCCTCTCCAGTATCACAAGCTTTTTGATAAAGCTGGGCAGCTTTTTGGTAGTCGCCCTGATTATAAGCTTCTACTCCTAACTCCAAAAGATCTTCGGAAGATCCAACAGAAAACAAAACGACGAGTAAAACAAAAACTCTTTTCATCTCTACTCCTTTATATATAAAATATTTAAATTGTATTTTGTCTTTTTTGGGCTTAGAGTGTTATTAATTATTTTGGCTCGAGGTAAATTAATCGGATTT
>JBHRQF010000159.1:0-3998 GCA_042645325.1 Campylobacter sp.
ACTTCTTGTACAGCTTTACCAATTTCCATAGTAACGGTACCGGTTTTAGGGTTTGGCATCAATCCGCGAGGAGCCGATGAAAAAGGCACTTTTGGCAGGTCAAGCCGTACTTGAGAAGGGCGGTAGCGCGATGGATGCGGTAACTGCGGCCATTATGGTGCTTGAGGACGATCCGAATTTTAACGCGGGCAAGGGCGCGGTATTTACCGCTGACGGGTTTAACGAGCTAGACGCCTCGATCATGGACGGCTCGACCAAAAAAGCGGGCGCAGTCGCGATGGCGAGGCATATCAAAAACCCAATCCTAGGCGCCAGGCTCGTGATGGATAAGACGTGGCACACGCTGGTTGCGGGCGAGGGAGCCGACAAACTCGCCAAAGAAAACGGTCTAGAGATAGTGGATCAGAAATATTTTTTCACGCAGTTTAGATACGACGCGCTGCAAAAAGCCAAAGAGAAGCAAAAGCTGCTGCTTGATAGCGAAAAGGTAAAAAAGACGTCGTTAAATTTGCACGAGCGCCCGTATCTCGGTACCGTGGGCGCGATAGCGCTGGATAAAAACGGCAACCTAGCCGCAGCGACCAGCACGGGCGGCATGACAAACAAAATGACCGGCCGCATCGGCGATAGCCCGATAATCGGCTCGGGAACCTACGCCGACAACGACTCGGTGGCGGTTTCTTGCACCGGCACGGGCGACATCTACATGCGCGTAAACGCCGCACACGAGGTCTCGGCTCTTTATAAATACAAAATGCAAGACGTACAAAAAGCCGCCGAAGGTGCAGTAGCTCAGGTCAAAGCTCTAGGTGGTAGCGGAGGCATCATCTCGATCGACAAGCACGGACACACGGGCTTTGCATGGACGAAAGACAAGCTCGGCATGTATCACGGCGAAGCAAGGCTCGGAGACAAACCGATCGTTTACTGGCCGCTAGGCGAGAAATGATCAAATTTGCCCCGCCTATTTTGACTCGGGCGGGGTCAAATTTAGTTAAATTTTGATAGATTATTCAAAAATATTCAAATTTGGATTTTATATAAAAGACGAAGTCAAATTTAAAAGCGGCAAAACCTAGCTTCGCCGCTCAAATTTATCCTATTTTACGCTATTTTCGGCCTTAAATTTAGCCAAAAGCTCCTCGTCGCATTTTGGGCAGTATTCATGCTCGCCGCTGATGTAGCCGTGCTTGGCGCAGACGCTAAAGACCGGCGTTATCGTGATATACGGCAGCTTGTAGTTGCTTACCACGCCGCGCACGAGATCTTTACACGCTTCGGCCGAGCTGATGCGTTCCTTCATGTATAGGTGCAGTACCGTGCCGCCCGTGTAGGAGCTTTGCAGTTCGTCTTGCAGATCGAGCGCCTCAAACGCGTCATCGGTGAAATTTGCCGGCAGCTGCGTGGAGTTGGTGTAGTAGATATTTTCGCCAAAACCGGCCTGGATGATGTCCGGATAGCGCTTTTTGTCCTCTTTGGCGAAGCGATACGTCGTGCCTTCGGCAGGCGTGGCTTCGAGGTTATAAAGGTTGCCGGTGCTCTCCTGAAACTCGCGAATTTTGCCGCGTAAAAACTCGATCATCTCGATCGCAAACTCTCGCCCGAAATCAGTCGCGATATTTTCCTTATCGTTCGTGAAATTTCGCAAAAGCTCGTTCATGCCGTTGATGCCGATGGTGCTAAAGTGGTTGTTGAAGTGTTTTAGGTAGCGCGCGGTGTACGGATACAGGCCGCGCTCGTACATCTCTTGGATAAAGGCGCGCTTTTTTTCGAGCGTGGATTTGGCTAAATTTAGTAGATATTCAAGGCGGGTATAGAGTCCTTTTTTGTCGCCCTTATATAAGTAGCCTAGGCGAGCTAAATTTAGCGTTACGACGCCGATACTGCCGGTCATCTCCGCGCTGCCGAACAGCCCTCCACCGCGTTTTAGCAGCTCGCGCAAATCAAGTTGCAAGCGGCAGCACATCGAGCGCACGTGACCCGGCTTATAGGCTTTGTCGTTTGCGACGCGGTTGCCGTTTTCATCGGTCGTGTACTGAGAGCCGACGAAATTTTGAAAATAGCTCGAGCCCATTTTTGCCGTATTTTCAAAAAGCACCTTCGCCACCTTGCTGTCCCAGTCGAAGTCCTCGGTGATATTTACGGTAGGTATCGGGAAGGTAAATGGCTGCGAGCACTTGTCGCCCTCGGTCATGATCTCGTAAAACGCCTTGTCGATGCGGTTCATCTCTGGCTCAAAGGCGCGGTATGTCATATCCGTTAGCTTGCCAAACCCGCGTTTTTGCGCCTCTTTAGTAAGCTCTGCGTCCTCTAAATCGCTAAATATATGCCTATCCTCGCGCGTAGGTATCTGGTCGCGCAGATCGGACGGGCAAGTAATGTCGATCGTTACGTTGGTAAACGGACTCTGGCCCCAGCGTGCCGGTACGTTTAGGTTAAAGATAAAGCTCGTTATCGCCTTTTTGATCTCTTTATCGCTTAGCTTGTCGCAGAAAACGTAAGGCGCTAGATATGTGTCAAAGCTGCTAAACGCCTGCGCGCCTGCCCACTCGCTTTGTAAAATTCCTAGGAAATTCGCCATCTGATACAGCGCCTCTCTAAAGTGCTTGGGCGCCTTGCTCTCGACCCTACCGCGCACTCCGTTAAAGCCCTCGTTTAAAAGCGCCCTCAAACTCCAGCCAGCGCAGTAGCCGGTAAGGCAGTCTAGGTCGTGGATGTGATAGTCGCCGTTTCGGTGCGCGAGGCCTTCTTCTTTGCTATACACCTTATCCAGCCAGTAGTTGGCGATAACCTTGCCTGCGGTGTTGTTGATGAGACCCGCGTTTGAGTAGCTAGTGTTTGAGTTAGCCAGAATGCGCCAGTCGGTACCGTTGATGTACTCGCTGATCGTTTGGGTGGAGTTGATGTAGGTCGTATCTTCGTTTAGTCCTAAAATTTGCTCGCGCTGAAGCTTATGCGTATGGCGGTAAAGCATAAAGCTCTTCATCACGTCGAAGTGTCCCGCGTTAAAAAGCGCCTTTTCGATGTAGTCTTGCACGTCCTCGACGCTCAAAACTTCACTGTCAAACACGTGCCCCATCACATCTAAAAAGACCTTGTCGTCGTACTCTTTAGACTCGCTTTCAAAGGCTTTTTTGATGGCGTCTTGGATTTTATACGGGAGGTATTCTTGTCTTGTTCCATCACGCTTTAATATAAATTTCATCCACCCGCCCTCCAGCTACTTTTTAACAAAAAATTTCGGAAGTATATCTAATGCTTTAGCAAAGTTGGCTTAAAATTTAGTGACCGAAATTTGCTCTCCGGGCATTTTAAAAATGTCATTTTTAAGTTTAAAATCACTTTTAAATCGCGTATATTTGGGCATTTTATAGAGGGCTATTAAAATTTAATACAAAGCTATTTTTGATAAGAGATATTAAATTTGAGCAAATTTGAAAGAAAGATGAAAAGCAAGCGAAAGTTCAAATTTGACGAGATTTTGCGGGAGTTAAATTTGATAAATTTGAGCAGGAGAGAGCCCCGCCGTAAAATTCGGCGGGAAAGTTTTTATTCGTCGTATCTTAAGAAAATATCCTCGCCGCCTTTTTCAAGGTTTAGGATGCCTTCGCCGCGTTTAAAGGTAATCTCGGCGCCGTCGTCGTTTGCTAGTCTCGTGCCGCTTGCGGTGACCGCGTTTTTAAGGTTGATTTTGTGACCTTTGCTGTCTTCTAGCACGGCAGTGTTAAATTCGTCCGTCGAGCTAAGTTTGACGACGTATTTTGGGTCGTTTACGCCCGTAAATTTAATCACTTCAGCTTGCGATTTGGTGATTTGCGCTTTGTTCGTGCTTTCGCTTTTGTTCGCCTGGCAACCGCTAAGCATAGCAACTGCGGCAAAAGCCGCCAAGGATGAAACTAAAATTTTCTTCATTTTTGTCCTTTTTTTGAAATGAGACTGAAATCTTACTTTAAAATAATTTATATAAAGTAAATTTAACCAAGCGGAGTCCTCGCTCA